>CAJMLD010000024.1 GCA_905214175.1 uncultured bacterium | reverse complement strand
TCGAAGAAGTACGTGACGGGGAACTTCACGCAGGTGGCGCTCGACCACATTAGCGTGGCCTTCCGCGACTCCGAGTTTGTGGCGGTTCTCGGCCCCTCGGGCTCGGGCAAGACCACGATGCTCAACGTTGTCGGCGGTCTTGACCACTTTGACTCTGGCGACCTTCTCGTTGACGGGATCTCCACCAAGCGCTTCCGCGACCGCGACTGGGACGCCTACCGCAACAATCGCATCGGCTTCGTGTTCCAGAGCTACAACCTCATCCCGCACCAGACCATCCTTGCCAACGTGGAGCTGGCGCTCACGCTCTCGGGCGTTTCTCGCTCGGAGCGACGCGAGCGCGCCCTCAAGGCACTTGCCGACGTGGGCCTTGCGGACCACGTAAACAAGCGGCCGGCGCAGCTCTCGGGTGGGCAGATGCAGCGCGTGGCCATAGCCCGCGCCCTCATCAACGATCCCGAGATTCTTCTCGCCGACGAGCCCACGGGCGCCCTCGACTCGGCGACCTCCGTGCAGGTGATGGACCTCTTGAAGGAGGTTTCGCGCGACCGCCTGGTGGTGATGGTCACCCACAACCCCGAGCTTGCGCGCCAGTACGCCACGCGCATCGTCGAGCTGCGAGACGGTCACATCACGAGCGACTCCGACCCCTTCGAGCCCGGGCCGGAGGAGGACCGCCGCCAGGCAAAGCCCACGCGCAAGACCTCGATGTCGTTCCTCACAGCCATGGGTCTCTCGTTCAACAACCTCATGACCAAGAAGGGCCGCACGATAATGACGGCCTTCGCGGGCTCGATTGGCATCATCGGAATTGCCGCGATTCTCTCGCTTGCCAACGGCGTCAATAACTACATCAACAACGTCGAGGAGCAGACCCTCTCGGTCTACCCCGTGCAGATTTCCGAGCAGAGCGTGGACATGTCGTCGATGTTCTCGGCGGCTGCCGAGGAGCGCAGCGACTCGTCGGACACCGATAGCGCCAGCGCGAGCGAGGACGGTGCGGTGGGCACCACGCCCATGGTCGCGAACATGGCCCAGAGCGTGGGCTCCAACGACACGGCCTCGCTCAAGGCATATCTCGACGAGAATGGCGGAGGCATTCGCGACCAGGTCTCGGCCATCGAGTACAAGTACAACGTCACGCCGCAGATATTCCTGGCCGACACCTCAAACGGCCCCGTCCAGGTGAACCCGGAGTCGTCCTTCTCGTCACTGGGCATGAACTCGGCCGGGGCGTCTTCGATGGGCATGTCGACAAACGTGTTCTCCGAGCTGCCCGAGACCCTCTCGCTCTTCGAGGACCAGTACGACGTGAAGGCAGGCCGCTGGCCGGAGGCGGCGGACGAGCTGGTGCTGGTGCTTGACACCAAGGGCAAGCTGCTCGACCTTCTCGCCTACGACATGGGCCTGCGCGACCACGGCGACCTCGAGAAGATGGTGAACGAGTACCTCTCGGGCGAGTCCGTCGAGTCCGACGACACTTCGGCCACCTACACCTACGACCAGCTCATGGCGCCGACGTTCTCGCTCGTGAACGCCAGCGACATGTACACCCATGAGGACAGCCTCGGCGTGTGGTCCGACCGCTCGGACGACGAGGAGTACATGACGTCGCTGGTCGAGAACGGCATGAAGCTCCACATCGTGGGCGTCGTGCAGCCCAAGCCGGAGGACCGTGCGCACACGCTCTCGTCGGGCCTCTACTACACCAAGGCGCTCACGCAGCAGCTCATCTCGGCTGCCAAGGACTCGCAGATCGTCCAGGATCAGATTGATAACCCCAACGTGGACGTCTTCACGGGGGAGACCTTCGAAGACGAGGCGGCAGGCAACACCGACAAGCTCGACTTCTCGTCGTTTGTGACTGTCGATGGGACCAAGTTCCAGTCGGCCTTCTCGTTTGACAGCGCGGCGCTTGCGGCGAGCGCATCGGACATTGACCTCTCCGGTCTCGACCTCTCGTCCATGGACTTCTCGTCTGTGACCGTGCCCCAGATGGACCCCTCGGAGCTGCAGCTTGACTCGTCGCAGATTCCCCAGCTGACGGCAGATGACCTCAAGCAGATCTTCCCCGACCTCACGGAGGAACAGGTGCGGGAGGCGCTCTCGGGCGTGAGCGTGAAGTTCAAGGATGGGGGACAGGACCGGCTGGCGCAAGCGCTTACGGAGGTGGCCCAGGGCTGGGCAGCCTGGCAGCAGCAGAACCCGGACGGGAGCGTTGCGGACTATGTGGCGTCAGATGCGGTGAGCGAGAAGATCCGTGCCGCGGTGGAGGACGCTATCGACACCGATGACCTCAAGCAGCAGCTGACGGCCGCCGTCGGCAAGCTTGCGGGCTCCGAGGCAACCACGCCAGAGGGCGTGGGGGCAGACGTCGTGAACAAGGTCCTTACGGTCTACCAGCGGAAGGTGGCCGAGTCTCTCACCACCGCCATCACGACTGCGGTAAGCCAGTACCTGCAGTCCGCCATGTCGCAGGTCATGACCCAGGCCGCGGCGCAAATTGAAGCAGGCCTCAAGACGGCGCTCACGGCATCCATGGAGAAGTTCATGGGCAACATGGCGGGGGCGATGAAGGTTGACGAGTCCAAGCTGGCGAGCGCGTTCCAGTTCAACCTCACGGAGGACGATCTCAAGGGCATCATGAGCTCGCTTCTGGGGTCGGGGAGTGCCACCTACGAGGGCAACCTCGCAAAGCTGGGCTACGCCGACCTGGACAAGCCCTCGGAGATTGACATCTACCCCACGGACTTTGCCGCAAAGGACAACGTCATCTCTATTCTCAACGAGTACAACGACACCCAGAAGGCGGCGGGGGAGGACGATAAGGTCGTGACCTGGTCAGATATGGTGGGGACCATGATGAGCTCGGTCTCCGACATCCTCAACATGGTGACCGCCATGCTCGTGGCGTTTGTGTCTATCTCGCTGGTGGTCTCGTCGATCATGATTGGCATCATCACCTACATCTCGGTGCTCGAGCGCAAAAAGGAGATTGGCATCCTCCGCTCGATTGGTGCGAGCAAGCACAACATCTCCGAGGTCTTCAACGCCGAGACGGTTATCGAGGGGCTGGTTGCTGGCGTCATGGGCATTGTCATAACGCTGGTGCTGCTCATTCCTGCCAACGCGATTGTCGAGAGTAACTTTGACGTGGCCAACCTCGCACAGCTCCCGCCCCAGGCAGCGTTTGCGCTCATCGCCATCTCCGTGGCGCTTACCTTCATTGCCGGCCTCATCCCGGCAGCAAAAGCGTCGCGCGAGGACCCGGTGGAGGCGCTGCGAAGCGAGTAGGGCTGCGGGGGGGCAGGTATCAGGGCTCCCGTCCGCCACCCGGCAGAGGAGGGATGGCGTTTTTGGCCCCACCAGAGACCAGCGCTCTCACGGTCGCACTGTTGACTTGCGCTCGATCGACTTGGCGTCGAGAGGCGCGACGGCGCCATGGTCCCTGGATTACCTCAACTGTCACGAGGTAGGAACCAAGCCGCATTTGGTATGTACCTTGAAGCCGCTCGTGTATCCACTGTTCATCACGACGCTTCTGGCGGGCCTTGGCAAGCATGCGCGCTGCTGCACGAGGCGAGGCGATTTCCTCCGGAACGCCTACCCAAGGCACCCCATATGCTGAGAGGAGCCTCCACATATGCTCTCTGCTCGATCTTTGGCGCGCCGTGAACCGGAGTACGCTGATGCCAAGCGACGCTATGCGGGACTCTCGCTGACGCTCAGTCCATGAGCCGTTTCTGCGCCGCCTTTGACATGGCGCCACCTTCTTCTGCCGTTTATGGCTTATCGTGGCAGTCTAGTATCCGCCATGGCAGAGCCGAGCAGCTGGGACGTGGGCAAACGGTTTTCTCCGTGTGCTGTTGAGAAGGATTTCGACGTTTTCCGGCCATCGGCAGCCTTAAAGTGTCGATTTTGTTCTCAACAGCACCGGATGACGGCACCGCGAGCGGCGTCGGGGCAGGCCCGCGGGCGGCACGTGTAAAGAGGGGAGAGCGCACATGAGATTCGTCTTCGCATCCGATTCGCTCAAGGGCACCATCAGCTCGGCTCGTGCGGCCACCATCCTCGAGGAGGAGGCCACGCGCGCGTTTCCGGGCGTGACCTGCACCAGGCTTGCCGTGGCAGACGGAGGCGAGGGGACCGTGGATGCCGTGGTGGCCTCCCTCGGTGGCGCTCGAATTGATGCGACCGTGGAAGATCCTCTCGGCAGGCCCGTCGAGGCAATCTACGGCATGCTGCCGGGAAACCGGGCGATCATCGAGATGGCCGCCGCCTCTGGCCTCCCCCTGCTCAAGCACGCCGAGAGAAACCCCATGCTCACCAGTACCTACGGCACGGGCCAGCTCGTGCTCCACGCGCTGCGCAACGGTGCCACCGAGGTCACGCTTGCCATTGGCGGCAGCGCTACCAACGACGGCGGCATGGGCGCCATGCGCGCGCTGGGCGTGCGGTTCCTCGACGCCGCGGGCGGGGAGCTCGAAGGTACCGGCGCGGACCTTGGCCGTGTTGTCACCATCGACACCAGCGGCCTCGATCCGCTCGTCGCGCACGCGCAATTTCGGCTGCTCTGCGACGTTGACAACCCACTGCTTGGCCCGCGTGGAGCCTCGCGCGTCTTCTCGCCGCAGAAGGGCGCTACGCCTCAGCAGGTCGAAGAGCTCGAGCGCGGCATGGCTTCGTATGCTCGCGTGCTCGAGAGCACGCTTGGTCGCAGCCCTGACCAGCCTGGTGACGGCGCCGCCGGTGGCCTTGGTGCGGCGGTGCGGCTCTTCCTTGGGGCAACGTCGGTTCCGGGCATTGACTGGGTGCTCGACATCGTTGGGCTTGACCAGGCGCTTCTCGGCGCAGACCTCTGTATCACGGGGGAGGGGCATGCGGATGCGCAGTCGGCTCACGGCAAGGTGGTATCGGGCGTAGCGTTGCGCTGCAAGCGGGCGGGAGTACCCTGCGTCGCGGTGGTGGGCGGCATGGATCCCGATGCCCTTGAGCTCACGAGTCTGGGCGTGGATGCTATTGTGCCTACGGTGATTGACTGCGGCGACGTGGCAGACGCCCTTGCACATGCCGAGAGGAACTATCGCCTTGCAGCGGCAAGGGTCTTCTCGCTCATGGCGCTGGGTCGTGGACTTCCCGTAGCGTAAGCGCGGCGTATCCGACCTCAATTCTTGGGCGCAGCGGGCTTCCCTGCTACTATTATGTAATGAGAGGCAATCGTGTCCGTACGCGTAGCCCCGTATCTTCCTACGTCCAAAGGAGCACCCAGTGAGCGATTTCGTAACTTCCAACGACGTCTTTGTTAACCAGCACGCCGAGAGCCGCGACGAGGTGCTGCGCTTCATCTCCCAGAAGGCGGTCGAGCTTGGTGTCACCGACGACGCCGATGCCGTCTACAAGGCCTTCATCGCCCGCGAGGATATGGGCGAGACGGGCATGACCGATGGCTTTGCCGTGCCGCACGCCAAGGACGCCTCCATCAAGAAGGCCGCCGTCATCGTCTTCAAGAACGACCACGCCCTTGACTGGCCTTCCTTCGACGAGAAGCCCGTCGACATCGCCATCTCGCTGCTGGTTCCCGCTGGCGAGGCTGGGACCACGCACATCAAGCTGCTGTCCAAGACCGCTGTCCTCCTCATGAAGGACGACTTCAAGAGCCTCGTGCGCGGCTCCGATGACCCGCAGGTCATTGCCGACGCCATCAACAAGGGCATCAACGATCAGGACTAGACAGAGCGAGGCAAGGGAATCTCCCTCGTCTCACATCATCGCTGATTCCGAGGGCGGCCGCACATTGCGCGCCGCCCTTCTTATGAGAGGAGCATGCCGTGTTTAGACAGTCGACCGACAAGCGCGTCGCGGTGTTTGTAGCCAATGGCCTCGAGGAGATCGAGGGTCTCACGGTGGTGGACCTTCTCTTCCGCGCCGGCATCCCCGCAGACACCGTGTCCATCACCCCGGAGCGCACCGTGACCTCCTCGCACCAGGTCACCATCACCTGCGACCGCTCGATTGCCGATGAGGGCTTCTCCTTTGACGACTACGACATGCTCGTGCTTCCGGGCGGCATGCCGGGAACGCTCAACCTCAAGGCCTGCGAGCCCCTCGCGGCGGCCGTGAAGGCCTTCGACCAGGCCGGCAAGGGTGTGGCCGCCATCTGCGCCGCACCGTCCATCCTGGCCGAGCTGGGCATTCTCACCAACCGTCCCGCCACCTCCAACCCCAACTTCCAGCACGTGCTGGTAGAGAACGGCGCCATCCTCTCTGAGGAGCCCGCCGTGGTGGACAGCAACGTGATCACCAGCAAGGGCATGGCAACGGCCATCCCGTTTGGTCTCGAGATCGTTCGCTGGTTCCTGGGCGACGCAGCAGTCGAGGACCTCAAGCCCCGCATCGTGCTCGAGGGCTAGCGTGGCAGACGCCCCCACGGCGCATGCACAGCAACGCCAATACCTCTGCATAGACCTCAAGAGCTTCTATGCCAGCGTCGAGTGCGTGGAGCGCGGGCTCGATCCGCTCTCCACGCGCCTCGTCGTGGCGGACCCCTCTCGCACGGAGAAGACCATCTGCCTTGCCGTATCGCCTGCCATGAAGGCACTGGGGGTGCGCAACCGCTGTCGCGTCTTCGAGATTCCACCAACCATCGACTACCTCATGGTGCCGCCGAGAATGGCGCTCTATATGGAGCGCTCGTGTGACGTCTATGCGGTCTACCTGCGCTGGATTGCCCCAGAGGACATCCACGTCTACTCGATAGACGAGGCATTCATGGACGTCACGGGCTACCTCGACCTGTACGGGTGCACGGCGCGCGAGCTTGGTGAACGCATCCGCGAGGACGTGGTGAGAACTACCGGCATTCCCGCCACCTGTGGCCTGGGCACCAACCTCTACCTGGCCAAGATTGCCCTCGACATCACGGCCAAGCACAGCAGGGACTTCTTTGGCGAGCTGGATGAGGAGACCTATCGCGCCACGCTCTGGAACCACCGTCCCATCACGGACTTCTGGCGCGTGGGGCGAGGCATCGCCGAACGGCTTGCCGCAATGGGCATCCATACCATGGGCCAGGTTGCCACCTATCCCACAGAGCCCCTCTACCGCGAGTTTGGCGTCGATGCGGAGATTCTCATCGACCACGCTTGGGGCGTGGAGCCCGTGACCATGGCGGACATCAAGGCCTACCGCTCCGGCTCGCATTCCGTCTCGACGGCGCAGGTCCTCGGATGCAACCGCGACTTTGCCGGGGCGCGCATCATTGCCCGCGAGATGGCAGACTCTCTCGCGCTTGACCTTGTCGACCAGCGGCTTGTTGCCAGCGGCGTGAGCCTGTACGTGGGATACGACCTCTCGGCCGAGGAGCGCGCGGGCATACGTGACCGCTCCGACCCGCGTGCGTGGTACCGCGCCGTTGCCTCTGCTGGTGGCACGGAGCGCCTCCTTGTGCCCACCAGCTCGCGCGAGCAGATACTTGCCGCAACGACTCGGATCTTCGACGCCGAGATCGATCGCTCCCGCCCGGTGCACCGCCTTGGCCTCACGGCTACGGGCGTGCTCCCTGAGGATGCCCCCGGCCTTCAGGACAGCCTCTTCGCCACGCCCGAGGCGGACGCCCGCGAACGGCGCAGACAGGAGGCCATCAGCGCCGTGAAGCGCAAGTTTGGCAAGAACTCCCTGCTCAAGGGCGTTGACCTTCTCCCCGAGGCAACCGCGCGCGAGCGCAACCTGCAGATTGGGGGCCACCGCAGTGGAGAGTAGTGCCGCAGGCAGGAGAGCCACGCCGCAGGCTCGCCAGCCCATGCCCCTCTCGGAGCGGGCAAAGATCTTCTCGCCATTCGACCCGCTCAAGGGATACCGCGCCATGCTCGCCGAGCGCGAGCGCCAGCAGGAGGAGGGTGCCGCCCACGGGCCAAGGCCGTGGCCTCACCCGGCACCACCCGCCATTCACCGCGGTCCCGGGCATAATGCAGACAAGGACTGATAATCAACAACGGCTGGGATTGGGCTTGTGACATGGCATTTGTTGAGTTCAGGGACGTCTGCAAGACTTACCGCATGGGTAGCGTCGAGGTGCACGCTGTGTCCGGTATGTCGTTTGACATCGAGGAGGGCGAGCTCTGCGTGATTGTGGGGCCGTCGGGCGCGGGCAAGACCACGGTGCTCAACATGCTTGGAGGCATGGACTCTTGCACCTCGGGGTCAATCCGGCTTGCGGGTCGCGACGTCTCGGGGCTCTCGGAGCACGACCTCACGCTCTACCGCCGCCACGACATTGGCTTTGTGTTCCAGTTCTACAACCTGGTGCAGAACCTTACGGCACTCGAGAACGTCGAACTAGCGAGCCAGATCTGCACGGACCCGCTTCCGGCGGCCGAGGTGCTTGACGAGGTTGGCCTCGCCGAGCGCAAGGACATGTTTCCGGCGCAGCTCTCTGGCGGCGAGCAGCAGCGCGTTGCCATTGCTCGTGCGCTTGCCAAGAACCCCAAGCTCCTGCTCTGCGACGAGCCCACGGGCGCCCTTGACTACGTGACGGGCAAGCAGATTCTGGGCCTTCTCCAGCGCACCTGTCGCGAGCGTGGCCGTACTGTGGCCATCGTGACCCACAACTCTGCCTTCACCCAGATTGCAAACCGCGTGATTCGCGTTCGAGAGGGACGCGCCGAGTGCGTTGAGACAAACGCGCGCCCGCTCGATGCGGCAGAGGTCGAGTGGTAGGGGTGGCCGCCTCTTCGTTCACAAAGAGCGTGTGGAGGAGCATCCGCGGCTCGCTGGGGCGTTTCCTCGCCATCACGGGCATCGTGGCCCTGGGCTGCGGCTTCTTGGCCGGCCTCCAGATGTCCGGGCGCGACATGCGCCTTGCCGCAGACCGCTGGTTTGACGGCTGCAACCTCTATGACCTGCGGCTGGTTTCCACAAAGGGCTTCTCGGAGAAGGACGTTGAGCGCGTCTCGTCCGCCGACGGCGTCACGGCGGTCATGCCTGCAAGCTCCGCCGACGTTATGGCGCGCATAGGCAACGAGCAGATGGCCATGCGCATCTCGTCGCTCGACGTGGACGCGGCGCAGGAGGCGACAAGTACCTCTGACGAGACGATCAAATCCTCAGACGACTCCTACCTCAACCGCGTGCGACTGACGGCGGGACGCTGGCCACAGGCGGCCGACGAGTGCCTGCTCGACGGTGACGCGGCCACGCCTGGCCTCGAGGTTGGCGACACGGTCGAGGTCCTCTACGGGACAGATGACCTTGACGGTACGCTCGCGGTACGTACCCTCACCGTGGTGGGGCTCATGAGTACGCCGAGCTACCCCTACACGGGCACCTTTGGCACCACTACGCTGGGTGATGGGTCGGTCAAGCAGGTGGCCTACGTGCTGCCCTCGGCCTTCTCGGACGACTATCCCTGGACCACGCTCTACCTGAGCGTCGACGGAGCGGATGCCGCCGTGAGCGGAGGCCCGTCCTATGAGCGTGCCGTCTCGCCCACGAAGGAGGCGCTCTCGGAGCGGCTGGACGATTTTGCCCAGGCCCGCCTCGACGACCTGCGTCAGGACGCCCAGGCCAAGGTGGATGACGCGCAGACCCAGCTTGACCAGGAACGTGCCGATGCGGAGTCCCAGCTGGCAGATGCCAAGTCGCAGCTGGATGATGCTGCGCAGCAGATAGACGCAGGCGAGAAGGAGCTTGCATCAGGCAAGGCGCAGCTCGAGGACGGCAGGGCCCAGCTTGCGCAGAAGCGCGCTGTGGCAACCTCACGGCTGCAAGACGCACAGGGTCAAATTGACGCCAACCAGGCGACGCTTGACCAGCAGCGCCAGGAGCTCGAGACGAACACGGCGGCCATGCTCGCGCAGACGGGCGCCTCTTCGCTCGACGAGGCGTCGGCTGCGCTCTCTTCGCAGAAGGAGCAGGCAAGTGCCGGCATTGCTACCCTTGAGCAGCAGATTTCCGCTCTGGAGTCGCAGGGCGACGCCGCCGACCCGGCGACGCTTGGGGCGCTGCGCGGCCAGCTTGCCGCGACGCAGGCCCAGCTCGATCAGGTAAACCAGGCGCTTGCGGGCGTGGAGCAGCTCTCCTCCGCCCAGGCGCAGCTTGCGGACGCCCAGTCCCAGTTTGACGGCGCCAAGGCTCAGCTCGACCAAGAGCGTGTGAATGCAGAGGCCCAGCTCGCGGACGCCCGTGCGACGCTCGACCAGCATGCGGCCGAGCTCGCTGAGGCCGGGGACCAGCTGGCAGATGCTAGGGCAAGCTACGAGGACGGCCTTGCCAGCTACCAGGAGCAGGAGGCCAGCGCCCAGTCACAGCTCGACGAGGCGCAGGCAAAGATCGATGACGCCCAGGCGCAGGTGGACGCCCTGGAGAAGCCCGATGTCTACCTGCTCGACCGCACACAGGACGAGGGCGTGGAGACCTACATGCAGGACACGCGCCGCATGGACGGCATCGCAAACGTCTTCCCCGTCTTCTTCTTCCTCGTCGCCGCACTAGTCGCGCTTACCACCATGACCCGCATGGTCGAGGACGACCGTGTCCTCATCGGCACGCTCAAGGCTCTGGGCTACTCCAAGGGCCGCATTGCATCGCGCTACCTTGTCTACGCCGCCATTGCCAGCGTGGGTGGGGCGGTCCTGGGCATCGCCGTGCTCTCGCAGGCGCTCCCTGCCATCATCATGGCCTCCTATGGCGTGATCTATGCCGTGCCCGCAATGGCGTGGCCGCTTCCCGTGGACCCCTCTGTGGCGCTTCTCGCCGGCGGCGTGGGTGTGGGCGTGACGCTCGTTGCCACGTGGGGCGCCGTGGTCTCGAGCCTGCGAGAGACGCCTGCCCAGCTTATGCTCCCGCTTGCGCCCAAGCCAGGGAAGCGCATCCTTCTCGAGCGCATCCGTCCGCTCTGGAGCAGGCTCTCGTTCTCATGGAAGGTCACCTGCCGCAACATGTTCCGCTACAAGCGGCGCCTTGCCATGACGGTTGCCGGGGTGGCCGGTTGTACGGCGCTCCTCCTGGTTGGCTTTGGCCTCCACGATGCCATCTGGGACATCATCAACTGCCAGTTTGGACCCATTACCCACTACGACACCACCGTGGGGCTCAAGGACGGCGCGACCGAGGACGACATGGCCGCCGTTGAGGGCATCCTTGCGGCAACCGGTCATGTGACGCGCGAGGACCGCGTCCAGGAGGTCACCATGCGCGCCGGAGCCAGCAGCGACACCGCTGACACGCTGCGCGTGAGCGTCGTCGTGCCCCAGGATGCGTCGACCTTCGGGGACGTGGTGACGCTTCGGAACCGCATCACGCACGAGGAGATTCCCTTCGACAGCCGCGATGTTGTCATCACCGAGAAGCTCGCGACCCGCCTGGGCATTGGCGTGGGCGACACGGTGGTGCTGCGCGAGGTGGACGAGGTGGGTAACGCCACGGGCGGGGGACATGCGCTCACGGTTACCGGCATCTGCGAGAACTACGTGGGCAACAGCGTGTACGTGGGGCGTGACGCATGGAGCGAGGTGGACGCGGACGCGCCGTCCTTCTCGACGGTGCTTGCAGCAACCACGCTGGATGCTGACGGTCGCGCGGCGCTCTCCGAGGCGCTGCATGACGAGGGCGCCGTCTCCACCGTGTCCTTCTCGTCCGAGACGATCGCGCTCTACCGGTCCATGCTTGCGGTGGTGGACTCGGTCGTCATCGTGCTTGTGGTCTCGGCCGCGGCCCTTGCCTTCATCGTGCTCTACAACCTCACGAACATCAACGTTGCCGAGCGCGTACGTGAGATTGCGAGCCTGCGCGTGCTCGGCTTCACGCGCCGAGAAGTGCACGCCTACATCTTCCGTGAGATTGCCATCACCGCGGCCATGGGTGACGTGGTGGGGCTGCTCCTGGGAACGTGGCTCGAGAACTTCGTGGTCACGACAGCAGAGGTTGACTACGTGATGTTTGGCCGCACCATTCACGTGGCAAGCTATGGCTTTGCCTTTGCGCTCACGATGGTGTTCACGTTGCTCGTGATGCTCGCGATGCGCCATCACCTGGACGACGTTGACATGGTGGAGAGTCTGAAGAGCGTGGACTAGTCGGGTATCATGGCTCAAGAACTATCCTGCAGGTATGCAGTCCTTTGGAGGGACAATGCCCAGAATCTCCGTGATCGTCCCGGCCTACAATGTGGCCGCCTACCTCGAGCGCTGTCTTGACAGCCTGAAGGTCCAGACGTTTGAGGACTGGGAGGCCATCGTCGTGGACGACTGCTCCACGGACGCCTCTGGAGCCATCGCGGACACGTACGCGCAGGCAGACTCGCGCTTCCGCGCGATTCATCACGACGAGAACCGCGGTCTCCACCTCGCGCGAAAGACGGGTGTTGAGGCGGCGACGGGGGAGTGGGCGTTCTTGCTCGACGGTGACGACGAGCTTGCGCCCGGGTTCCTCGCTGAGCTCGATCGGGCAACCAAGGCCACCGATGCCGACGTCTTCCACGTTGGCATCACCGTGGTGGGCGAGAACGGCGTCACGAATGACGCTGCGCGCTCGTTTGCTGCCTTTGTCAATCACCCCAGCGGGGTCTCCGAGGGTGCGGACGTCCTTCTCGACATCTTTGACGAGTCGCACAGCCAGCTCGTCGACTGGCGCGCAACGCAGCGCCTCTACAAGACGGACCTCCTGAAGCGCGCCTTTGCAGCCATGACCAGCGAGCGGCTCGAGCGCGCCGAGGACGGCTACGAGGTCTTCGTGATCTCTGACATGGCGCACCGCTCCGTGGGGCTCGAGCAGTGCAGAGGCTACATCTACCACTACGGCGTTGGCGTCACGGGGGCGAGCGGCATCACGGCCGCACGCTTTGGGGACTTCTGCAGTCAGTTTGGCGCCTGCATCGATGCGGCGGCAGACTATGTTGCACGCGATGAGCGCCCTGAGCTTGCGTCCGCTTTTGTGGGCATGCGTCACAAGATGCTCGAGCTTCTTGCCAACGACCTGCTTGACCGTGTGCCCGCGGGGGAGTGGGACCAGGCGGCGGCTCATCTTGCGGACGTCTTTGGTCCCGCAGCCGCCGCGCGCGAGCTCTGGCGCTTCGTGCGGGACCGCGCCTACCACTTTGTGAGCGCAGGCGAGCTCCCGGCGGCGGGGGATGCTCTCCACCAGCTTGCCTCCATCGCCGAGCGCCTGGATGACGCCATCGACTCTGATACCGTAGACCCTGCAGACCTATCGCGCGAACGTGTTATGCACAGAAAGGCGCTCGCACACCTCTCC
>CAJMLD010000023.1 GCA_905214175.1 uncultured bacterium | reverse complement strand
TGCGCCGTTGCGTCGCTGATGCTTTGTACAGTCGCAGGTAAATTCCTGTTTTTCCCTTGCGGCCCCTCGTTTTCGGAGGGGCCGCAACTCTATACGACGACTTGAGACTTTTGCAGGAACCGTGATACCTCACTTTTCACGCTAAGGTTATCTAGCTGCGCTGTTGGCATGTTCTGTACCACGGCGCACCGTAAACGTCGGTCACGGAGGTAACCTTTGTCGCTCTCGTCTACAACCCGATCAGGAGTCCTTGCGCTTGCACTTGCCTGCACCATGGCAATTGGCGTCAGTACAGCAAGGCCAACCGTCGCCTGGGGCGATACCCTCGATGACCTCGAGGCAAAGGTCGAGCAGACCAACAACGAGCTCAACACGGCAAACGAGAAGGTCGCACAACTGCAGCAGCAGATCGACGACAACCAGCAGCGCATCTCCGAGATCGAGGCGCAACTGCCCGACGTGCGTGCCGCCGCAGCACAGAGCATCCGTGCCCAGTACAAGATGCAGCAGGGCTCGCAGGGGCTCGTCGAGCTGATCCTCTCGTCCGACAGCTTCTACGACTTCCTTTCCACCATCCAGTTCCTGGACTCCGTGACCTCGTACAACACGAATCAGATCCAGTCTCTGGTCGACCTCACGACCGAGCTATCAAACACGCAGGCAGACCTCGATTCGCAGCTCTCGCAGGCTGAGACCGAGCGCCAGAACGCACAAGACGCGCTTGACTCAGCGGTCGCCGCGCGCGAGGCGCTGCAGCAGCAGATGGCAGAGGAGCAGGCCGCACAAGAGGCAGAGGCCCAGGCGGCACTTCAGGCGGCCGCCCAGAGCGAGGGGCAGACCTTCCAGACCGAGTCGGGTAACACCGCCACCGTCGAGGTGCCACAGTCTTCCGGCGATTCCTCGAGCGATTCCGGCAGCTCGAGCTCTTCCAGCGAGAACGTTAACTGGCAGAGCGACAAGGACAGCTTCGTGTCCCAGTGGGGCGCTCGCATTGACGCCTACCTAGCCGGGTCTCCGCTGGCGGGCTACGGTAGCACCTTTGCCGCCGCTGCCTGGGACTACGGAATCGACCCTCGCCTCTCGCCCGCGATCTCGGCCGTCGAGAGCAGCAAGGGCCTCTATTGCGCCTACCCACACAACGCGTGGGGCTGGGGCAACGTGAGCTGGGGCAGCTGGGAGAGCGCCATCTACGCCCACACCGCCGGACTTGCCTCTGGCTACGGTGGTTATCTCACCTATGCGATGGCGCAGAAGTACTGCCCGCCCAACTCGTCGGCGTGGTACTCCTCCGTCGCGGCAAACATGGCCGCAATCTAGGCAGGGACGGGGCGTCTCGTACCCGCGACGCCGTCGCGGCATCGACCCCCTCCCAACGTCGACGCGGCTCGCCGGCAGCCAGAACGCCAGCGGCCAAGCGCCACCCGACGGCTACGCCGTGAGGTACACCATCGCAAGCACCAGCGCAAAGCCCGCAAGATCGGCTGGCGAGAAGCTCGTGCCCAGCCACAGGACCGAGGTCACCGTCGCGGTAAGCGGCTCGATGGTCCCCAGCAGGCTCGCACGCATCGAACCCGCGTCCTTCACGCCCTGCAGGTAGAGCGCATACGCGCCAAACGTCCCCACAACCACCATGAATGCGAGCAGAGCCACGGCCGTCACATCAAGCTGCGGCATGTGCTCCCAGGGCCTATACGCAACAAGCAGAATGACACCCGAGAAGAGGAACGCCAAACCGTTCACCACGAAGTTGCCCCACTTCGCAAGCTGGCGTGCGGGCAGAATCGAGAGACACGCGGACGCCGCCGCACAGAGAAGCCCCCACACGAGCCCGCCCACGGGCAGGGTGAGCTGCCCGGGATTGCCTCCCGTCGCCAGAAGATAGGTCCCCACCAGGGCGAATATCACGCCCAGCACCTCGCGGCGCTTTGGCCCGCGCCGCATCTTCACGCAGACGTACGTGAGCACGGCGAGCATCCCTAGGCTCTGCATGACTGTCGCCGTGGCGGAGTTTGTCCAGTTAATGGCCTCGAGGTAGGCAACCTGCGAGAAGAGAATCGCACCGAGGCTCACGCCAAAGATCCCCACCAGTGAACGCGGGTCGTGGAGTGCGCGGGTGACCTGCCCCTTGTTGGTGACGCGCGCCGCCGCAAGAAAAAGCCAGCAGGCAGCAAGCTCGCGAAAGCACGCAAGCCACAGCGGGTCGACCGCGTACGCATCCATGAGCAGCTTAGACGCCGTGCCGTTGATGCCCCAGAAGGTGCCGCCCACGAGTGTGCACACCACACCGCGAAGAATTCGTTTGCGGCGTTGCTCGTCACTGAGCGGCAATTCCTCTGTCATCGAGCAGTCCTCGCCTTTCTCGGATGAGACAAAGGGACTGTCCCTTTGTCTCTGTGTCACAGCGACATGTGATTCTACAGCGGAACGCCACGCTCGGCGGCAAGCGAGTCTGCCTGCCGGGAAAAACGGGCACCATACCATGCGTGTTAAGCTTCTTCTTGAACAACGACAGCACCGGCCGCGCGCCGCTCTTGTCGCGGGAACGCAAGCCAGCCATCGCGCGCCCGCGCATCGCTAGGAGGAACCATGGCATCCGAAGGCATCACCACAGCACCCAAGCGGGACTACCTCACCCCCGACCCATCGCTTGCACCCGGCAGCGTGCACGCCGGCTTCGAGGTGGTATCCGCGACCCCCGTCCCCGAGGTCTCCGGCACCATCTACGTGCTGCGCCACCAGGCTTCGGGCGCCCGCGCCATGTGGATCTCGTGCGCCGACAACAACAAGTCCTTCTCGATCGCCTTCAAGACGCCGCCCGCGGACGACACAGGCGTCTTCCACATCATCGAGCACTCCGTGCTCTGCGGCTCCGACGCCTATCCCGTGAAGGAGCCCTTCGTCAACCTGCTCAAGACGTCCATGCAAACCTTCTTGAACGCCCTCACGTTCCCGGACAAGACCATGTACCCGGTGGCCTCCACCAACACGGCCGACCTCGAGAACCTCATGGGCGTCTACCTGGACGCCGTCCTTCATCCTGCCATCTATCACCGCCGCCGCATCTTCGAGCAGGAGGGCTGGCACCTCGAGGCGGCAGATGACGGCTCGCTCTCGTACAACGGCGTGGTCTTCAACGAGATGAAAGGCGCCCTCTCAGACCCGGACGAGGTCCTGGACCTGGCACTCTCGCGCGCGCTCTTCCCCCAGAGTCCCTACCGCTTTGAGTCCGGCGGTGCCCCGCGAGCCATCCCCACCCTCACGTACGAGGGCTTTCTTGACGCTCATGCCCGCCACTACGCCCTCCCCAACAGCTACACGATCCTTTACGGGAACATGGACATCGACCGTGAGCTGGCCTTTATCGACGAGCGCTTCCGCGGGGCCGAGAACCGCCAGGCGGGCGCGCCCAACCCCCTGCCGCTCCAGCCGGCGGTTACCGCAGCTCCGGTGAGGGTCGAGATGGCAACCGCCCCCGACAACGCCTCCGTTGGCCTGGCATACGTCATCGCCACGTCCAACCAGCGCACGCGCGTGCTTGCCGTGGACGTGCTGCTCGACGCGCTCTGCGGCTCCAACGAAGCGCCGCTCAAGCGCCGCGTGCTCGACGCCGGGCTTGCCAACGACTTCCAGGCCGTGCTCGTCGACGGCGTGGCACAGCCCGAGGTGGTATTCCTGCTCAAGGGCGCCCACGCAGACGTGGCGAATCGCTTCCGCAAGCTCATCGAGGACTCCTGCCGCGAGTTTGCCGAGAACGGCATCCCCCGCGACAAGCTCGAGGCCTCCCTTGCGCAGGCGGAGTTCAACCTGCGCGAGCGCGACTTTGGCTCCTGGGCCACCGACGGCGTAGCCCTCTCGATGCAGGCGCTTTCAAGCTGGCTCTACGACGACGAACACCCCTTCGACTACCTTAGGTACGAGGAGGCTCTGGCCGTTCTCAAGAAGGGTCTCGACAACCGTCTGTTCGAGGACCTGCTTAGGCAGATTGTGTGCGAGAACCCCCACTCCGCACTGGCCGAGCTCGTTCCCACGGAGGGCGGCGACGCAGCCGAGGAGGCACAGGAGCTGGCCCAGCTGCGCGCGCAGATGAGCGACGAGGACGTCGAGGCCGTGCGCCGCGAGGTCGAGGCGCTCCGTGCCGAGCAGGAGGCGCCGGACTCCCCGGAGGCCCTGGCCACGCTCCCCACGCTCACCGTTGCGGACATCGAGCCCGCACGCCCAGACCCCGAGGCAAAAGACGTCGAGGCACCGCTCCCCTGCGTTGCCCACGAGCTTGACACCCGCCACATCGACTACGTCTATCACTACTTTGACCTGCGGCGCGTTGGCTTTGCCGAGCTTCCCTACGTGGGCGTGCTCACCGATCTTCTCGGCAAACTCGACACCAAGCTCCACACGGCGTCGGACCTCGACACGCTGGTCGAGACAAACCTCGGCAACCTTGGCTTTGGCTACGAGACCTACGGTCGCGATGACGACCTCTCGTTTGCCCGCCCCATGCTCGTGGTAAGCGCGAGCGCCCTTTCCGAGAAGGTCGACGCCCTGGCGAGCATCCCGCAGGAGGTCTGGGCCAAGACGCTCTACCTCGACGGCAACCGCATGCATGACATCCTCACGCAGCGCAAGGTAGCCCTCGAGCAGTACTTCGTGAACTCGGGCCACACGACGGCGGCCGGCCGCGCTACAAGCTACTTCTCGTCCGCCGCGGTGGCGTCGAGCCAGATGGGTGGCATCGACTACTACCTCTTCCTCAAGCGACTCCTCGCCAACTGGGACCGCAGGCTCCCGGCTCTCCAGGAGATCCTCCCCAACCTGGCAGACCGCATCTTCACCGCCGACGAAGTCACGGTGAGCTTTACCGGCTCTGCCGACGACCGCGCGCGCTTCTGGGAGCTTGGTGGCACGCTGGGCCTCGAGGAGCAGGGCGAGAACGTCTGCGAGCACAGGCTCCAGATTCCCACCCCCAAGGTCGCGCGCGAGGGCTTCGTGATTCCCTCGAACGTCTCCTTCGTCGCACGTGCCGCAGCGCCAACTGCGGCTGACAACGGCACGCTGGGTACCTGGCAGGTGGCAACCCGCGCCCTCAGCTTTGACTACCTCTGGAACGAGGTCCGCGTGAAGGGTGGGGCCTACGGCGTGGGCTTCAGCCACACCACCGAGGGCATTCGCAGGTTCTGGTCGTTCCGTGACCCCAACGTGGCCTCTACGCTCGAGCGCTACGACGGTGCTGCCGCGTGGCTTGCCAAGTGGGCACCCACAGACGATGAGCTCTCCGGCTATATTGTCTCGTCCGTGGCGGCGCAGGACGCTCCCGAGAAGCCCCGCGCGCTTGCCCGCCGGCAGGACGCGCAGCGCTTCAATGGCAGGCCAGCCAACTGGAGAAACATCATTCGCCAGCAGGAGCTCGACACCACTGCCGACGCCGTGCGCGCGCTTGCGCCCGCGCTCGAGCCCAACTCCGCCACTGCGGGCGTCTGCGTCTTTGGCCCGCGCGAGGCCATCGAGGCATCTGACCTCGACCTCGACGTGCGCGAGCTCGTCGGCAGCGAGGAGGCGTAGCGTGGCCGGCCCGTCAGCTGGCGAGCGCCTCATAGGTTGGTACGGGGGCATTGCCGAGAAGAACCTCTCTTCGCGGCCGGCCTTCGTGCGCAACTGGCTCATGCTGGGCTTCCAGGCCATGCGCGGCAAGGTCCACCTTGCTCCCTACGGAGACCTGCTGCCCTCGGGCAACCACGGATACCAGCTCTTCATGGACTTTGTGGTAGGCGCACTCGCAGACTTCGACAACGCCGTTGTCACAAGCGTCTTCACCCCCAACGAGATCTTCCACGCACTGGGTGCACGTCCCGTGACGGCGGAGGCCGTGGCCTCCTTCGCGAGCGGCGCCCAAGCGGAGGGGGGCTTCATCGCCGCTGCCGAGGGACGCGGCATACCCGAGACCTACTGCTCCTACCACCGCATCCTCATGGGCATGGCCACCTCGGGAGTGCTGGGCAAGCCCCGCATGCTCGCGAGCTGCTCGGTTGCCTGCGATGCCAACAACCTCACCTTCAAGACCCTGGGCCGCTTCTGGGGCGTCCCCCACGCATACGTGGACGTCCCCTATGACGTCTCGCGCGACTCGGTCCTCTACGTCGCGGACGAGCTTCGCGAGATGGCCCACGCCGCTGAGGACGCCTTCTCGCGCAAGCTCGACGAGGAGCGCCTGCGCCAGACCTGCGCGTGCTCCGAGCGCACCATCCAAGATCTTGCGGCCACGCTCCCCACACGACGCGGACGCTACCTGGCAAACACCATGACCATCGACATGATGGAGATGCTCGACCTCCACCTCTTGCTGGGGCTCCCCGAATGCGAAGACCTTGCTCGCGAGATGCAGCGAGACTTTCTCGCCGCCGCACCTTACGAGGGCGTGAACCTGGTATGGGCGCACGTCTCGCCCTACTTCCTGGAGTCGATCGGCGAGCTTGTGAACACCAGCAAAACGTCGCAAATCGTGGCGTCCGACATGATGTTCGAGCACGTCAACACCGACGGCGAGGCTTGGTTCGACGCCTCGAGCCCCTTTGAGTTCATGGCCGAGCGCCTGGTCCGCAGCTGCTTCAACGGACCTGCAACGCGCCGGGCAGACTGCATCGAGCATCTCGCGCGCGAGACAAACGCAGACGCCGTGGTGCTCTTCTGTCACTGGGGCTGCAAGCAGACGGCAGGCGCCGCGCAGCTTATCCGTCGACAGCTCGAGGGGGCCGGCTGGCCCGTGCTGGTGCTCGATGGTGACGCCTGCGACCGCGCCAACTGCATGGAGGGCCAGATGTCCACGAGGTTCTCGGCCTTCCTCGAGATGGTCGAGAAGCGCAAGCAGGAGGAGAAGCGCAGCTAGGACGGACACGAGAGTCTCAAAGGGCCCATGGCTGCGCAAGGAACATAACGGAGTTTTGACCTATGCAATCTGGACAGCATGAACATCGGGAAGTCTTCTACGCGTGCAAGTACACGCCCATCGAGCTTCTCGCGGGATTTGGCGCCACGCCCCGCATTGCCGAGGCGGACGTTGCCTCCTTCGCGTATGCGGATGCCTTGGCCCATCCCAACCTCTGCGGCTACGGCAAGGGGCTCATCGAGCGCATGATGGCCACAGACGTGCGGGAGGCCGTGCTTGTGACCTGCTGTGACGTGGTGCGTCGAGTCTACGACGTGCTGCGGGCCTCCGGTCGCATGGACTTCCTCTTCCTGCTCGACCTGCCGCACCGTCGCGGGCCCGCCGAGGTCGCGCTCTTCCGGCGGCGCCTGCGGGCGCTCGCAGACGCCTATGCGGCGTACAGCGGCGCGCAGTTCGACGTGGGGGCTGCCTGCGCCGCCTGCGGGACGGGCGTGGGACGTGTGGACAACCGCGTGACGCTCATGGGCGCGCACGCGTCGGCATCGCTTCTCGCAGAGGTGGAGAAGGGCGTGGGCATGCCGGTGGAGAACGCCACCTGCACGAGTCGGCACCTCAAGGTCTCTCCCCCGCCCCAGCTTGCGCGGATGGCAGCCGGACCGGCGTGCGGCACGTGCTGCGACAACACCGGGGCTATGGCCGCAGCTGACCCCCTCGACGCCTTCCTCGACTGGTACGCGCCGGTACTTCTCGGCCAGATTCCCTGCATGCGCATGGACGACGTCGCCGAGCGAGACGAGCTCGTGGGCGAGCGCGGTCAGCGGGGCGTGGTCTACCACACGATGAAGTTCTGCGACTACTATGGCTTCGAATACGGAGCCCTTGCGGAGAAGGACGAGATTCCCATGGTGAAGATTGAGACGGACGGCACGTCACAGAGCGAGGGCCAGCTGCGCACGAGGCTCGAGGCCTTTGGCGAGACCCTGCGGGCCCGCGGCGGTGCAGCTCACCAGGAGGAGCCCGCGCCGACCACGACGGGCAACTCGCTCGATGCCGCCAAGGCGGGCACGTACGTCATGGGAGTGGACTCTGGTTCCACCTCGACCGACGTCGTGATTATGGACGCCAATCGAGACATCGTTGCTACGGTCATCGTCCCCACCGGCGCCCGAGCGGCCGACGCCGCGGCTCGCGCGATGGACGAGGCGCTCTCGAAGGCAGGCCTTGCCGCGGGTGACGTGGCCATGCGCGTGTCGACCGGCTATGGCCGCGACAACATCGAGGGCATGGACTCCTCGGTCACCGAGATCACCTGCCACGCGCGCGGCGCCCACTACCTTGCGCCCAACGCGCGCTCGGTCATCGACATCGGCGGACAGGACTCCAAGGTCATCCACCTGAACGCCAACGGCAGCGTGGTGGGATTTGTGATGAACGACAAGTGCGCCGCAGGTACCGGTCGTTTCATGGAGGCCATGGCACGCGTGCTGGAGATGGACCTCGACGAGTTCTGCCGCCGGGGCCTCGAGTGGCACCACGAGGTGCGCATCACGAGCATGTGCACCGTGTTTGCCGAGAGTGAGGTCGTCTCGCTTGTGGCGGCAAACACCCCCACCCCCGATGTGATCCACGGCCTGGACGTCTCGGTGGCGAGAAAGACCGCCACGCTTGCAAGCCGCGTAGGCGCCGAGCCGCCCTACCTCATGACCGGCGGCGTCGCGCAGAACGAGGGCGTGGTGCGCGCGCTGTCCGAGGTGCTCAAGGCGCCCGTTGCCACGCACGAGGACTCGCAGCTGTGCGGCGCCATCGGCGCGGCCCTTATCGGCCTTGATGCGTTGGGCAAACGCAACGGCGAGAAGTAACGGACGCGCCCGCTGTGGCGCCAATTGCCCTGTGGCGCCGATTTGACGCCACAGCGTGTGTTTCGTACGCACTTGCTGCCAAAAGTCGCCCTCCGGCGCCAAAACGGCGCCACAGCGTGTGTTTCGTACGCACTTACTGCCAAAAGCCGCCCTCCGGCGCCGATTTGACGCCACAGCGTGGGTTTCCGCAGCCATACCGTATGCAGCTGCCCCTGTGGCGCCAAAACGGCGCCACAGGGGCCGCTATCGCAGCAACTACGTACGAGACATGCCCTCTGGCCCAACCCCACCTGTCACAAGGCCAGTCTCGGGCCAGGAATATGCCCCCTAGACGAGAAGGTCCTCCAGCGCGAGCTTGGGCACGTGATGCGTGCCCTCATCATCGCGCCAGTATGCCAGCCCGTGCTCGGTCTCGCTCGTCTCAAGCACAACGCGCTCTCCGCGCTCGCCCAGGGCAAGCACCAGCTCGGCGACATAGCCCTCGTCCGAAACGCCCATGACGTCGCTCACGTCGGCGTCAAAGCTCTTGAGCATGCAGCAGCCAAGGCCGCGCGACGCGGCGGCCAGGGCGATGGTCTGCGCTGCGATGCCCGTGTCGATAAGGCGAACGGGGTTAGCGGCAAGGGCAGTGGGCGCGCACACGGCAATGTAGCCCGTGGGTCGCTCGCCTGCGACGGGGCCGCTCCAGTCGCGCAGCAGCGCAGCCCAGTGCAGGCGCGAGAAGACCGCCGAGCGCTCGGCGGGCTCAACGACAATGTGGAAGCGCAGGACCTGCATGTTGTTGCCCGAGGGCGCAAAGCGCGCGGCGTTCACCAGCGCGGCAAGGTCCCCGTAGCTCAGCGGCTCGTCCTCGGCGAACCGCCTGTACGTGCGAGAAGATCGCACCAAGTCCTGGAAGTTCTTCGAGTTCATCTCACCACCCCCTGCCGGGCGCACCCGGCTGACACCTACCGGGGCCGTTCCCCGGTAGCGACAACGCTCCTCACGTCCCGTCCACGCGTCCCCAAACGCGGCACCGCTAGATTCCGGACTCGCCAATCCTCCGGCATGCCTCGCGCAGGCGCTCAGGCGGCATGACCAGGGCAAAGCGCACGTAGCCCTCCCCCGAGGGCCCAAAGCTCGCACCCGGCGTCACGATGACTCCGGCCTTCTCCATAAGCTCGAGCGCAAACGCGTGCGAGTCCATGCGGCCGTGCGGGATGCGCGCCCACACGAACATCGAACCGTGCGCGTTGGGGCGCTCCCATCCAACGGCCTCCAGACCATCGCAGAGCGCGTTCCGACGCTCCTGGTAGAGCAGGCGCTGGCGCTCCACCGAGTCGCGCGGACCGGTAAGCGCGGCAATGGCCGCGTCCTGCTCGGGCAGGAACATGCCAAAGTCCACCTGGCTGCGGAGCTTGCGCGTTGCGGCCACGATGTCCTCGCGTCCCACCAAGAACGAGAGACGCGCGCCAGTCACGTTGAAGGACTTTGAGAGCGAGAGGAACTCCACGCCCACGTCGAGCGCGCCGGGATAGTCGAGGAAGCTTCCGCCGGCAGGGCCATCGAAGATGATGTCGGAGTAGGCGTTGTCGTGGATGACCACAATGTCGTGGGCCTTCGCAAAGGCGATGATCTGCTCGTACACCTCGGGCGTCCCCACGGAGCCGACGGGGTTCGCGGGAAGCGAGACCACCATGTAGCGGGCGGCGTCCGCAACGTCTTCGGGAATGCCCTCCACCCACGGGAGAAAGTCATGCTCGGCGGTAAGGGGGTAGTACCAGGGCTTTGCTCCCGCCAAGAGCGTGCCGGTGGCAAAAACCGGGTAGCAGGGGTCGGGGATGAGGGCCACGTCACCGGGGTCTGCCAGCGCCGCGCACACATGCCCCATGCCCTCCTGCGTCCCGCGACAGCTCATGACCATAGAGGGCGTGATGCCCTCCACGCCAAAGCGCGTGCGATAGTAGTCGCAGACCGCCTGGAGCAGCTCGTCCTTGTCGTGCAGGGCATACTTCCAGTTGGCAGGGTCTGCGGCGCTCTTCCTAAGCGCCTCAATGACGTGATGAGGCGGCTCGAAGTCCGGCGTGCCAACCGAGAGATCAAACACTTCGCGACCCTGTGCCTCAAGCTCGCGACGCTTGGCGTTGAGCGCGGCGAAGACCTCATCGCCAAACAGGTCGAGCCTCTTTGAGAACTGCATGCGCACCCCTTCCCGGATGCAGGCGTAACGTACGCATGGGACTCTAGACCACAGACGGGCCTCAGAACGTGCCCCGAAGCAATGACGCGCCCGATTGTTACATTGGGCGGGGCAGACGGCGGCTCATGGACGGGCCAGCGGCAGAGCTGGCACCCGCGGGCCACCCAAACATGCGCCCCAAGCGGTTGGGTGGCGTGGCCCGCGAGGCCCCAATGGCACCCGCACCGTTCACCGAAAACCAGAGCGATAAGTGTCATCGTTATCTTAAATGTTTGAACTTCCGCTCTTTTCTCACCTGCGATGACTCTGCAATCTTCCAACGCAATGTGAAATATCGCGAGACAATATCCGGTATTTATCTCGCACAATGGACACAAGATGTTGTGTCATAGTAGACACCGCCGCAACGCTGCACCCGCCGCAGCGCACAGCGAGACAAGCCAGACGCGGTGCCAACAGTTGCACGTTTTCCGTCTTCTGCAGGCACCGTTCAAGAGGGAGTGAGCACATGAAGATCATCAAGCGCAACGGCTCTGAGGTCACGTTCGACGTCGCAAAGATTGAGAACGCCATCCGCAAGGCAAACATGGAGGTGCCCGAGGACGAGCGCCTCACCGAGCGCGAGATTCGCTTCGCTTCGCTCAACGTGACCGACGAGTGCATGGAGTCCGGCCACACCGTCACCGTCGAGGAGGTCCAGGACCTCGTCGAGGACCAGCTCATGGCCCTCGACCACTTCTCCGTGGCCCGCAAGTACATCATCTACCGCTACGTCCAGAACCAGAAGCGCCAGAAGAACACGACGGACGACAAAATCCTCGCCCTCATCGAGTGCAACAACGAGGAGGTCAAGCAGGAGAACTCCAACAAGAACCCCACCGTCGTCTCAGTCCAGCGCGACTACATGGCCGGCGAGGTCTCCAAGGACCTCACCATGCGCGACCTTCTCCCCGCCGACATTGTCCAGGCGCACGAGGAGGGCATCATCCACTTCCACGACGCGGACTACTACGCGCAGCACATGCACAACTGCGACCTCATCAACCTCGACGACATGCTGCAGAACGGCACCGTCATCTCCGGCACGCTCATCGAGCGCCCGCACAGCTTCTCCACCGCCTGCAACATCGCCACGCAGATCATCGCCCAGGTGGCCTCCTGCCAGTACGGCGGCCAGTCCATCTCGCTCACGCACCTCGCGCCCTTTGTCGACGTCTCCCGCAAGAAGATTCGCCGCTCGGTCTACGCCGAGATGGAGACCATCGGCTACAAGGCCTCGCCCGAGCAGATCGACGAGATGGTCGAGAAGCGTCTGCACGATGAGGTTGCACGTGGCGTCCAGACCATCCAGTACCAGGTCGTCACCCTCATGACCACCAACGGCCAGGCGCCGTTCATCACCGTGTTCATGTACCTCAACGAGGCCCGCAGCGCACAGGAGAAGCACGACCTTGCCCTCATCATCGAGGAGATGCTCAAGCAGCGCTACCAGGGCGTCAAGAACGAGAAGGGCGTCTGGATCACCCCGGCGTTCCCCAAGCTCATCTACGTGCTCGAGGAGGACAACATCCACGAGGGCGATCCGTACTTCTACCTCACCAAGATGGCCGCCAAGTGCACCGCCAAGCGCATGGTGCCCGACTACATCTCCGAGAAGAAGATGCGCGAGTACAAGCTCTCCAAGGGTGAGACCGAGGGCCACGGCGACGTGTACACCTGCATGGGCTGCCGTTCCTTCCTCACGCCGGATCGCTCTGGCAACGGCTACGACAACGTCGCCAAGGCCAAGAACTACGAGCCGGGCAAGCCCAAGTACTATGGCCGCTTTAACCAGGGTGTTGTAACCATTAACCTGCCCGATGTCGCGCTCTCCTCAGACGGCGACATGGACAAGTTCTGGAAGATCTTCGACGAGCGCCTGGAGCTCTGCCACCGCGCCCTGCGCTGCCGCCACGACCGCCTCTGCGGCACGCTGTCCGACGCTGCCCCCATCCTCTGGCAGTACGGTGCGCTGGCCCGTCTCGACAAGGGTGAGAAGATCGACAAGCTCCTCTACGGCGGCTACTCCACCATCTCGCTGGGCTACGCTGGCCTCTACGAGTGCGTGAAGTACATGACCGGCAAGAGCCACACCGACGAGGAGGCCAAGCCGTTCGCGCTCTCCGTTATGCAGCACATGAATGACAAGTGCTCCGAGTGGAAGGCCGCCGAGAACATCGACTACTCGCTCTACGGCACGCCGCTCGAGTCCACCACGTACAAGTTCGCCAAGTGTCTGCAGCGTCGCTTCGGCGTGATCGAGGGCGTGACCGACAAGGGCTACATCACCAACAGCTACCACGTGCACGTGTCCGAAGAGATCGACGCGTTCACCAAGCTGAAGTTCGAGAGCGAGTTCCAGCAGCTTTCTCCCGGCGGGGCCATCAGCTACATCGAGGTGCCCAACATGCAGGACAACCTGCAGGCCGTGATTCGCGTGATGCAGTACATCTACGACCACATCATGTACGCCGAGCTCAACACCAAGAGCGATTACTGCCAGGAGTGCGGCTACGACGGCGAGATCAAGATCGTGGAGGACGACGGCAAGCTGGTGTGGGAGTGCCCCAAG
>CAJMLD010000022.1 GCA_905214175.1 uncultured bacterium | reverse complement strand
GGCCCCGCTAGTTTCTCCCCCCCCAACCTTGGGAGGGCGCCCTTTCGGGCGCCCTCCCTTGCGGCCGTTGGCAACCCCACTATTTGACTTCAGCAAACGCACCTCAGAGTAAAACCCCTGCCTGACGAGGAAAGACAGGAGCCCACATGGACAGACATCATCAATCGCGTGTGCACGTAGCGCTTCTTGCCTGCGTGCTTCTCGCGCTCATCGCACAGCTCGCGCTGCTTCCGGTGCGCGCGATGGCCTCGGCGCCTAGCGATGACCTTGCGCTCAACAAGACCGCCGTGGCCGATAGCCAGGAGGCGGATTCCGTGCGCGCGTCAAACGCCACGGACGGAGACGAGACCAGCCGTACCTCCAGGTGGGGGAGCGACCGCGACTCAAGCGGCGGCCCCCACTGGATCTACGTGGACCTTGGTGCCGAGAAGGACGTGGCATCTGTGAAGGTCTTCTGGGAGAACCGCAAGGCCACGGCCTACAGGATCCAGTATGCAATCGGCGAGGCTGCTCCGGATGCCGGAAGCAACGCCTGGAAGGACGCCTTTGTCTCCTCCGACCGGCCTGCAACGACAGAGGACGCGATCAACCTCGCGAGTGCGGTCAAGGCCCGCTACGTGCGCCTCCATATCGATTCCTTCACTGCGACCGATCCCGACGGCGGCGTGGAGTGGGATACCGTATCCATCTATGAGCTCGAAGTCTTCGACCACCAGCTTGCGGCGCCACAGGGCCCTTCGGTTAACGTTGCCGAGGGCAAGAGTGCCCAGGCAGACAGTGTCGAGTCCGGCACGCAGTTTACTGCAGACAAGGCCTTCGATGGTGACACCTCAACCAAGGCCAGCCGTTGGGCAAGTGCAAATTCGGACGACCCAGAGAACACCTCCCACTGGATCTACGTGGATCTGGGACAGCTTCGTGACGTCAAGACCGTGAGGCTATTCTGGGAGCAGCGTAAACCCACCGGCTACAAGCTCCAGATTGCCTCGGGCGAGACGGCCCCCGCCACCGATGACGGATGGACTGACGTCTATGCCAAGGACGGCCGCCCCGAGAGCACCACTGACACCATCAGGCTCGACGAGGCAAAGCAGGCACGCTTCGTCCGTCTGCTCATCACGGGCAGCACCTACGCGGATCCCGACGGCGGCGCTGCCTGGGGCACCGTGTCCCTCTACGAGATGGAGGTCTATGGCGGCGAGCCTGCTGCTACAACGGATACCGTGCAGGGCATGCTCGACGCCATTGAGGTGAAGACGCCCAAGAAGGGCGACACCACGCTCAAGGTGACCATCCCTACCTCCGAGAATATCGAGGCCATCTACAACGGCACTGACTACGAGCAGGTCATAGGTGCACAGGATGAGAGTGGCAACATCCCCATCTACCAGCCCGTTGTTGACACCCAGGTGAAGGTCTCCTTCAAGGCAACCAACAAAGAGACCGGCGCCTACCGGTTCAAGGAGTTCACCATCACCGTACCCGGCGCGCATCAGAAGGCCGCTGGCGACAACCCCGCGCCCGTCGTTGTCCCCGAGATTCGCGAGTGGAAGGGCGCAACGGGCTCATTTTCCATGGGCTCTCGCGTGCTCTACGCGGACGACTCCCTCAAGTCCACCGCCGAGGCTCTCGCAGCCGACTACGCCGATCTCTTTGGTGGCAACCTTTCTGTCGAGAGGGGAGATGCCACTGCCGCCGTGGCGGGCGACGTTGTTCTCGCCCTTACAACCGACGAGTCCCTGGGCCTCCAGGACGAGGGCTATCTCATGGAGGTTACCGACAAGGTCGTAACCACCGCCTACACTCAGACCGGCTCCTATTGGTCCACGCGCACCATCCTCCAGGCGCTCAAGTCCTCCGGCAACGGCACCATCGCTTGCGGCACCGCCCGCGACTACCCGCTCTACAAAGTGCGTGGACTCATCCTGGACGTGGGCCGCAAGACCTTCTCGATGGACTGGCTGCGCCAGATGTCCAAGGAACTCTCCTGGTACAAGATGAACGACTTCCAGGTGCACCTCTCAGACAATTACATCTGGGTTGAGGAGTACACCAACGAGACCGTCGACCAGGCCTATTCGGGCTTTCGCCTGGAATCCGATGTCAAGGAAGGCGGTAACGGTGGCCTCAACAAGGCCGACCTCACCTCGACGGACGTCTTCTACACCAAGGACGAGTTCCGCCAGTTCATCACGGATTCTCGCGCCATGGGCGTGAACGTGGTCCCCGAGTTTGACATGCCGGCCCACTCGCTGGCGTTCACCAAGGTTCGCCCCGACCTGCGCACCCCCACCTCGGCTACGCGTCGTGGCAACGACCACCTCAATCTTCTGGGCGACAAGTACGATGACTCCCTTGCCTTTGCGCTCTCCATCTGGGACGAGTACACCACGGGCGAGAACCCTGTCTTCGACGGCCAGACCACCATCCACATTGGCGCTGACGAGTTCGAGGCCAACGGCAACGCGTACCGCACCTTCGTGAATGACCTGTTCGCCTATGCCGAGGACTCCGGTCGCACCGCCCGCGTGTGGGGCAGCCTCACCCACATCAAGGGCTCCGTGGCTGTCTCTGGCACGGGCCCCAACGGCGAACGGCGCCAGATGAACATCTGGAGCACCGGCTGGGCGGATGCCAAGGAGATGTACGACCTTGGCTTTGACCTTATCGACTCCCTTGACACCAAGTACTACATCGTGCCCAATGGCGGTTACTATCACAGCGCCGGTCTCGATGCCAACACCGTCTACAACGGGGCCATCAATACCATGGGCAGCGTGACCATTCCGGCGGGTGATGCCCAGATGCTGGGCGGGTCCTTCGCGGTGTGGAACGACATGAGCGGCAAACGCGAGAATGGCGTCTCGCAGTACGACGTTTACCAGCTCATTGACCAGTCCGCTGGCCTCTACGCCTCTGCGGCGTGGGGCAAGGGCTCGCGCGACCTTGGTAGCGCTCGTGCGGCGTTGGCATCTGTGGGAGCGGCTCCGCAGACTGACTTTGGCTTTGAGACCAAGGCCAACGAGGATGGGGTGATTGCGCATTGGGGCCTGGATGACCTCGCGGACGCTTCGGGCAACGGCAACGATCTCATCGAAGGCGAAAACTCCCAGCTCATAACCGTCGACGGCATTAAGGCCCTCTCGCTCGAGGGTGGTCAGAGCTACGTAAGCGTGAGCGAAGGCTCCGCGCTCAAGACCGCCGGTCTTGGCAACGACCTGCGCGTGAAGGTTAAGCGCAAGAGCCCAGATGCTTCTGACCAGGTGCTCTTCGAGAGCGACTACGGACAGATCAAGGCCGTCCAGGGCTCCACGGGCAAGGTGGGGATTACGCGCGAGAACCACGACTACTCCTTCGACTACGAGCTGCCCGTGGGCACCTGGGTCGAGCTCGAGTTCAAGAACGAGAAGAACAAGGTGTCGCTCTACGTGAACGGCGAGCTTATTGAGCAGCTTGGCACCGATGCCGATACCAAGCTCAAGGCTACCTGCATGCTTCCCGTCGAGCGCATTGGTAGCACGACCAACTCGTTCAAGGGCTACGTCGACAACGTGCGCCTGAGTCGCACGGCGGACTTTGCCAGCACTGCGGCGCTCGACCAGTCTCTCGTTGTGGCCTCTGGTGTCCTTACAGAGACAAACGACGCCCAGCTCGCAGCTCTGGTCGCTCGCGCCCGCGAGGTCGTGGACGCCGTGAACCCCACGGCAGGCGAGGCAGCAGCTCTCAAAGAGCAGCTCGACGCCCTCGTTGCCCAGCTGGACTATGCGAGCGCCAACTACGCCCGCGTCGACGCGCTTCTCGCCCTCATCCCCGCAGATTTGAGCGACTACACCGCCCAGAGTGTGGCCGCGCTCACGGCGGCACGCGATAACGTGGTGCGCGGCCTTCCAAAGGCCCGGCAGGCAAGCGTCGACCTCTATGCTGAGTCTCTGCGAGCGGCTATCGACGGGCTTGAGACACGTTCCACGAACGACCTCTTTGCCCAGCTTACGGGTGTGACAGCCTGTTCCGAGGAGCTCAACGGAGAGACTAGGCCAAACGGGCCCGCCTCGGCTGCCATCGATGGTGACGAGGGGAGCTTCTGGCACTCGCAGTGGCAGGGGGTGGCCGATAACACCATGCCCCACTGGATTGACGTGGCGCTTGATGAGCCGCGTACCGTCGATGCTGTGGTCTACGTTCCGCGCGGCGATGCGACAAACGGTCGTCTACTCCAGTACCGCGTCGACGTGCGCACCCAGGACGATGGTGTGCTGCCGGCGGCAGATGGCGCAGCCGGGTCCGCATACACGACCGTCGCCTCTGGAACGCTTGAGTCCTCCGCCGGCGCAAAGACCATTGCCTTCGACGCCCCCGCGGCCAAGGTGACCAACGTGCGCCTGTACTTCATCACCACCGACGGCACCAGCGCACAGAACAGGAACAAGTTTGCCAGCGCCGCAGAGATTCGCGTGCGCTACGTGGACACCACGGTCGACATCGATGGCCTGAGCGCCCTCGTTGAGCAGGCCAGCGATCTGGACGAGAAGACCTATGATGCCGAGGGCTGGAAGCTCCTGCAGCAGGAGGTGGCCTTCGCCAAGGAGCTGCTCTCCTCGGACGCCCCCACGCTCGAGGACGTGAACGCTGCCAATGCGTCGCTGCGCTCGGCGATGCTTGCGCTTGTTCCTGCTGACGAGACGCCCGTGGATCCCGCTGACCCGGACACGCCCGTTGACCCGGACACGCCTACAGACCCCGACACACCTACAGACCCCGACACACCTACAGACCCCGACGCACCTACTGACCCCGCTGTGCCGACAGATCCCGACGCGCCTGTCGACCCTTCGGATCCCGCAGATCCGGATGTCCCGGGCAATCCTGGCGATTCCTCTGGCTCCCAGGTGCCCGAGAATTCCGGCAGCAAGGGCGACCAGGGCAACAGCGAGGGCGGTTCCTCCACCGGTACGGACACCACTTCGGACAAGGTCACCTCGGCCGGCCCCGCCGCGACGGGAACGGTGGCGGCCAATGGCTCTCTGCCCAATGCGGGAGATGCCCTTCCGCCCGTGGCGTTCGTGGCGCTGCTGTTGACTGCAGCGGCAGTTCTTATCGCCGCCGGCATCGTGATTCGCAAGAAGCGCTCGTAAGCGCATGGAAGCCTGGGCGCGGGGCGGTCCGCACCTCCCCCGCGCCTGACTACGCTAGGAGAGAAGATGAGGCAAATCCACACGAGGGTACTGGGGGTTCTCGTCGCCATGGCGCTTGTCGTGCTGGGGATCGCCCTGGTCCCCGCACGTGCGCTCGCAGACGAGGCCTACCAGATTTACCCCACACCGCATAGCGTCGTCTATGCAGATGGGACGCAGACCCTTCGCTCGGCGGTAACGACCGTTGTCGAAGATGGCATTGACGCCGAGACCCAAGCCCGGTTGGACGAGGTTCTCGCACTCAAGGGCATGAGGGCGTCTACCTCCGAGTCGGTGCCCACGTCGCGTGGAACAACCTCGATTCTTGTGGGCGTGAGAGGGTCCGGCGGTGTCGTTGACGCCTACGTAGACCAGCTCGTCGAGACTGGGTCCCTCGCTGTGCCAGAGAGCCTTTTTGAGAAGACCGATGCCTACCTTCTCGCCTCCGTTCCCGCTAGTGACGGTGCCGATCAGCTCATCGTGCTGGGCAACAGCACCGACGCAGCTTACTACGGCCTCACGACGCTCTACCAGATTCTCCAGCAGAGCGACGGTGCCACGCTGCGTGCGTTTACCGTCTGCGACTGCGCCGATGTCAAGACCCGCGGCTTCATCGAGGGCTACTACGGGGATCCCTGGAGTACCGAGGACCGCGTGAACCTTATGACCTGGGGCGGCTACTACAAGCTCAACGCCTACGTGTACGCGCCCAAGGACGACCCCAAGCACAATTCCAACTGGCGCGACCTCTACACGGAGGACGAGCTGCGCGAGAAGATTGACCCGCTTGCCAAGGCGGGCAACGACTCCAAGTGCCGCTTTGTCTACGCGCTGCATCCCTTCATGGCAAACCCCATCACGTCCTCCAACTACGATAGTTCCGTGGCCACTCTCAAGGCAAAGTTCCAGCAGGTCATGGACCACGGTGTGCGGCAGATTGCCATTCTCGCCGATGACGCGGGCAACCAGGGCTCGGCGCTCTACACTAGGCTCCTCACCGACATGACCGCCTGGATTCACGACCAGCAGAAGGCCACGAACGAGGACGGCTCGCTCAAGTACCCCGGCCTCAAGGACACGATTATCTTCTGTCCCGTCAACTACATGGGTGCTGGCGAGTCCTGGTACGGCAACCTCCCCGAGAACATCCAGGTGGTCAATACTGGCAACCAGGTGTGGGGCAAGATTGACAACGGCTTTGCCATGCGCTTCAAGGCCAACTCCGGGCGCTCGCCTTTCATGTGGATCAACTGGCCTTGCTCTGACAACGATAAGGATGCCCTGCACATGGGCGGCTACCAGAACTTCCTGGGCTCTGACGTTACCCCTGGCAGCGTCGAGGGCGTGGTTCTCAACCCCATGCAGCAGTCAGAACCCTCCAAGCAGGCCATTTTCATGAACGCGGACTTCACCTGGAGCCTGTGGCAGGGCTATGACCGAGCCGACCAGGCCTGGGAAGACTCCTACTCCTACGTCGACCACAACTCTCCTGTTGCCTCCAGGGGCTCCGATGCGCTTCGCGAGCTCTCTCGCAACATGCTCCGCATGTACGGTGGCGGCACCACGTGGGAGAACGGAGAGTCGGCAGCTATCAAGGACCAGCTCACGGGCTTCCAGGCAAAACTCTCCGCTGGTAGCGTTACAACGGATGACATCGCTGCCATGGAGAAGGTCTTCTCGGACCTCCGCCAGACCGCGCGCGACTACAAGGCAAACGCGGGCAATGAGGCCATGCTCAGCCAGATGAGCCCTTGGGTCGAGACCTGGGAGGACCTCACCACTGCGGCCCTCTCCGACCTTGCGGCGCTTCGCGCACAGCTTGAAGGCGATACCGCGGGGCTCCTCTCGCACCACTCCGCGGCAACAGCGTCCCTCGAGGCTGCCAACGGTCACGGCTACCACTACGTGAACCACACCGAGTACGCTCGTGTGGGCAAGGCCTACGTTACGCCCGCCGTGAACGCCCTGGCAGATTACGTGGCAGAGCAGACAGAGCTTGCTGCCAACCCCAATGCCGACATCACCCGCTTTGTGACAAATCGTACCGACGCTCCCACAGGCGACACCTCCAACGCCTATGACGGAGATGCCTCGACGAGCGTCATCTACAAGTCTCCCAACAAGCTCCAGAAGGACACCTACTTTGGTCTCACCAAAACGCGTCCTTTCACCCTTGAGAGCGTGGCCTTCACCCAGGGAGATGGCAAGGACTTTATGGACCACGCCAAGCTGCAGTGGTTCGATGGCGCCGCCTGGCATGACATCGAGGGTCACACGGACGAGACCGGTCAGGTTGTGAAAGCCGAGGGTCTACGTATCGTCGACGCCTACGGCGTTCGCATCGTGGCGACGCAGGACAACGAGAAGGACGCCTGGCCCACCATTAAGGAGATCACAATCAACTCGGCGTCAGACGGAGAGTCTGCGGTCTTTACCGGCGCCGTCTCGCTCGAGAACCAGATCGACACTGGCTACGGTAGTCCCGCCTCGGCAAGCGACGCCCAGGATGGCACCTACGGCTGGTTCAAGAATGCGCAGGGCAAGGACTACACCGTAGAGGGTGCTGCCGTGGTGGTGACCTTCGATGGCGCTAAGACCATTGGGGGCATCGTCTTCAAGCAGGACTCTGGTGACGCGATTGTCTCCGGCACGGCGTACTACCAAGGCACAGATGACCAGTGGCATGAGGCAGGCAGCGTGAACGGCGACGCCAGCCAGAGCATTTCGCTCTCCTCGCCCGTTGAGGCCAAAGCCATCAAGGTTGTGAACGGCGTCAGGACCGAGAAGTGGTGGAAGGTGTTCGAGCTCCACGCAGTAAGGGGCGAGGCGGACGAGCCCCAGGTAGAGGCAACGGTCTCGCTCTCTGAGGGCATGTCTCACTACCAGAGCTACGCAGAGGCCAATGTCGTGGATGGGCAGGACGCCACGGCACTTTGGGCAACCGGCACGGGCTCCGGAATGAACATCGCCGCCAACGACGCGGTGACCATCACCTTTGCGCAGCCCAGGGGAGTGGGGAGCGTCCGCATTGTCCAAGGCAACAAGCCCAACGGCAGTGGTGTTGGCGACGCCCTCGAGGGCGGCGTACTCGAGGTTCAGGACGAGGGCTCGGACACGTGGGAGAAGGTCGCAGATGTGACTTCCGCCACAAGCCAAACCCTCGAGTTCTCCGAACGCGAGGTGAAGGCTATCCGCATCCGCGCGACACAGGATACCAATGGCTGGTGGGTCCTGAACGAGGTTACCGCCTCCAAGGGCACGCCCACCAACTTGGGTGCCGTCCGCACCAACATAGAGGGCGTGTCTCTCTCGGCATCCGCAAAGAACGGCACCGTGACGCTTTCCGACGGGACCGTTGCCTTTGCCGGTGGCTCTTATTTGGCTGTCGACCTGGGTGCCATGCGCAATGGCGTGACCATTGACGCCGGCCAGAGCGTCATTCCGGCGGGTACCTCGCTCGTGTACTCGCAGAACGCGCTCGAGTGGACTGAGTACGATCCCTCTGCGGCACCTGTTGCCGCTCGCTTTGTGGGCGTTCGTGCCACGGGGGATGCCCGGGTGGCCTTCAAGGGTTTCTCGGCAAGCTATGTGAGAAGGACTGAGGCCTCGTTTGTGGGCAAGACCGGTGCCGTGGGCGCCTTCGAGGCCGCCAAGCTCTTTGACGGCAAAGTGACCACTACGTACAAGAATAACCATGGGCCTACAGCGGGCGACACCGTGACCTTTGACCTGGGCCAGGAGCGGGCCATCCACTCGATTGCCTACTACGTGCCAGAGACCAGCCTTGACTTTATTCGGAACGCAGTCGTGGAGGTTGCCCAGACCGCCGACGCCTCCGAATGGACTCCCGTCCTCAAGATCAACGGCGACGAGATTGTCCCCAACGAGTTCGACACCAGCACCGCAAAGACGGCGGCGTGGCTTACGCATGACCCGCAGAATCCCGGCAACATGTACACCGCCAACCCCAAGACACCCACAACGCGGGGAAATGAGAGCGATCCCAACGGCACGGACGAGCTCGATGTGACTGCACGCTACGTGCGCATCCGCTTTACCGGTACCTACACCCAGCGCTGGGTCGAGATAGGCGAGCTGCTCATCAACGGCGGCGAGTACGTCTCCCCATATGGGGACGCTGACGTGGTCTCGACTAGTGTCGAGCAGCCCGGAATGTCACCCGCAAACCTTATCGACGGCAAGACCTCCACGGTCTGGGCGCCCGCATCAGATTCTGGCAGCGTGATCTACCACGTGTCTGAGCCGCTCTCTGCCAGCGGTGCTCCCAAGCAGGGCGTGCGGATTGTCTCCTCTGGCACGCCGAGCAACGCAACCGTTACGGCAACGGTGTACACGAGCGACACCTATACCAGCACCGAAAAGATTGAGCTGGGCCGACTCGACCAGCCCATCGCTGAGTTCACGTTTGCCCGTGTGGCGAACGCCAGGGCTGTGCCCTTCTCGGCTGTGAAGGACATCGCCATTGCCTGGCAGGGAGTAAAGCCCCAGGTAGCCGAGGTGTTCGTGCTCGACGAGGCAACGGCTGCCGATAAGGGCACGCTAGCGGACGCCTACAACGCCGCCAAGGGCACTGACACGAGCGCCTGGACATCGAGTAGTAGGGCGTCGTTCGAGGCGGCACTCGAGAACGCCAAGTCTGCGCTCGACGCTGCCAACGCAACCCAGGGCTACGTCGATGCGGCCCAGGCATCGCTTGAGAGCGCGCTTGCTGCCAAGGTTGAGCGCTATGCCGGGACCGCGCTTTCCGATCTGGTTGCGGCACATGTCTCCAACGACGACGGGACCTACTCAACGAGGAGCTACCAGGCCTACGCCGAAGCCTACGGTGCGGCGGACGCTGCTCTCGAGACGAAGGACAACCTCTCGCAGGCGGACGGCGAGGCGCTTGCCGCGTCACTTGAGGCCGCTCGTGATGTCTTGGCCTTCGACAAGACCGGTGCGGACCGCGCCGTCCAGGCGGTGAGCGATGCCGAGGCAATCTTCTCGGCCGGAACCTACACCAGCAGCACGCGTGACTCGTACGACGGTGCGCTTGCGACACTCAAGGAGCTACTTGCCAACCAGGCCGCTACGCCAGGCGAGCTTATGAGCGTAACGGACGCGCTTCTCGCCGCCGAGGAAGAGCTTGTCGACGCGGCGGGCCTCGTAGCCGAGCGCGGAGAGTTCGAGAAGATTACGGCAGGCGGTTACACCGCCGAAAGCTACGCTGCATACCAGAAGGCCTACGACGACTCCACGGCCGTTCTGGAAGCCGGCTCGGCCGAGGAGGTCGCCACAGCGGCTGCATCTCTGCGTGAGGCCAAGGCGGCGCTTGTCGCATATGACCTGGGTGCAATCGTCGCTGACGCCGAGTCTCTCTCCGAGGGCGACTACACGGCTGCGAGCTGGGCTTCGTTCGCACAGGCGCTTGCCGCCGCGAAGGCTGAGCACGATCCCGCCCAGAGCCGGACCCTTGGCCAAGCCGTGATTGACGCTCGTGCCAACCTGGTGAGCGTTCTTGCCGTAAAGGAGGTCATCGCCGCGGCAGAGGCAGTCGACCCCACCGCGTACACGGCAGATTCTGTGTCGGCGCTCAACGCCGCAGTCGACGCTGCACGCGAGCTGCTTGACGACGGAACAGCGGTAGAGATTGAGGCGGCGCGCGTGGCTGTTGTCAACGCACTGCGCGACCTTGCGCCTGCAGAGCCCGTTGACGGCGGGGACACGCATGCGCCGTCCGAAGGCGACGTGGACGCCAGCGACCCCGGCGCGACCGTGTCTGGCGGCAACAACGACACTTCCGGCATCACTTCGGGTACGGGCACCTCGAAGCCCGCGCCCAAGGGACAGGGGACGCCCAATACCGGCGACGACACCTCCCCGGCGCTGGTGTTGGGTGTGCTCCTCTCGGCAGGGGCCGCGCTTGCGGCTACGGGACGCTTCCGCCGCAGGGCGTAGGGGAGCTTCAAGAGCGCAGGCGGGGCCGCAGGTTCTACCCTGCGGCCCCGCAAGTTCATTCATGGCTCTTGCCTGTGTCGCGTATGGCGCGGCGGAAGGTAAGCGCAGGCTAGAAGAACAACGGGACGCGGTCGCGGAGGAAGTCATCCAGGCTGCATGCTCCCGCGGAGCTTCCGCTAACCACAATGCGTTTTGCTTCGGGATGCCGGGAGAGGAATTCCATCATGCCGATCTGTCGAGCTTCTCCGCCGCCTTTGACCTCGATAGCCGAGAGCGCGCCAATGAGTAGGCGAGACGATCGACGGGCGCGCCGCCCTTGAGCAGACCTTACAGACCCATTACCCCAACAGATATTGCGCTATGTGTCCAAGGTGCATATTATTGTGATATCACATTGAGACCAATCGATCCGGCACGTATCATGGAGGCCGAAGCGGAAAGGGGCAAAGATGACGTCCGAGAAACTCATCAAGGCTAAGTCGGGTTGGGCAATGCTCGCCATCACGGTGCTTGTCTTCGCGGCCAGCTGTGCGGGGCTCGTGTGGTCCATCGTGCTTCTCGTCTCAGCGGATGAGGCGGGCCTGGAGGCGCCGGCGTTCGCAGGCCCCCTGATGTTCGTCGGGTTCCTCCTGCTGGCACTTGGCTTCATTCTGAGCTCGGGCTTTATCGCCCTGCAGCCGGGCGAGGCCAAGGTTTGTCTCCTCTTTGGCAACTACATCGGCACCATTCGCGAGTCGGGCTTCTACTGGGCAAACCCCTTCTACAGCCGCAAGATGGGCGAATCCGGCCCGGACGAGGAGATAACCGAGGAGGGCGGCAAGAAGAGCGCCCTCGCGGTCAAGGCTGCGACGGGTATCTCGACCAAGGTATCGCTCCGCGCGCGTACCCACAACGGGGAGCGTATCAAGGTCAACGACAAGCAGGGTAACCCAATCGAGATCGCAACCGTCGTGGTGTGGCGCGTGTCCGACACCGCCAAGGCCCTCTTTGACGTGGACAACTACATCTCCTACGTCTCCATGCAGACCGAGACCGCGCTGCGCCACGTGGCAAGCATCTACGCCTACGACCACATGGAGGACGACGACGCGGCTAATACCAGCATCACGCTGCGCTCCAACATCGAGGAGGTCTCGAACAGCCTGAAGGAGGAGCTGGGCCTGCGCCTGGCGCCCGCGGGTGTGGAGGTCGACGACGCGCGCCTTACGCACCTTGCCTACGCACCGGAGATTGCGCCCGCGATGCTTCGCCGCCAGCAGGCCGAGGCCATCATCGCCGCCCGCAAGAAGATCGTGGAGGGTGCCGTCTCGATGGTTGACATGGCGCTCTCCGAGCTCTCCGACGGCGGAATCGTCGACTTTGACGAGGACCGCAAGGCAACCATGGCGTCCAACCTCATGGTGGTTCTCTGCGGCGAGTCCGAGGCGCAGCCGGTGCTCAACACCGGATCGCTGTACTAAGGCCCGCGGAGGCACCCGCGCATGACACGTCGCAAGCAATATCCCCTGCGCATCGACCCGGAGATCTGGGCCGCGGTCGAGCGCTGGGCCGAGGATGACATGCGCAGCGCCAACGCACAGGTGGAGTGGATATTGCGAGACTCGCTCCGGCGCGCCGGGAGGCTTCCGGATCGTGGTGGCGAGAACGACCGCGGCGGTGCGGGCGACAGGTGCTAGCCGTTCTCGCCCGGGATGACCCCATAAACGGAGGCTGTGATGGCAGAAGAGCGCCCGACCCCCAAGAGCGTGCTTGGCCTGGTTGGCAACTATGCTCTGGCATTTGTGCTGCTTGTGCTGGGGTCTATCGTGGGCGGAGCTTTTGCGATTTTCACAGCGGCGTTTGCCTACGGGGCTGTGACCTCAGGCGAGGGCGTGCAGGACATGGTAAATGTCCTTGCGCTCCCAGATGGCCTGGGAATGCTTGGGCTTGCGGAGGGCGAATACTCTACTTCCGCTGCCGCTGCGATCTTCACGCTCGCATCCTACTTGAGCTTCATTGGCATTTGGATCGTGTTTCTCATCTACCTGCGCGCGAGTAAGCGCTCGAGGCCCATCCTGGGGGCAGTCACGCGGCGGACGGCTGGAAACACGCTGGCACGGCTTGGCCTGGGGCTGCTCCTGGGGTTTGCGCTCAACGGCGCGTGCGTGCTGGTCGCGGTGCTTGAGGGCAGCTTTTCTCTCTCGTTTGTGGGCGTGAACGTGGCGGGCATCATCGCGGTTTTTCTCGCCATTTTTGTGCAGTCCTCTGCCGAGGAGCTTGTCTGCAGGTGCTACCTCTACCAGCGAACGCTCCACGTTGGGGGAAGCCATGTGGTTGCGATTGCATTGAGCACGGTGTTCTTCGTGGCACTGCATCTGGCAAACAGCGGGTTGACGGCGCTCGCCCTTGTTATGGGACAACGTCGGCCGCTCCGTATGGGAGCAGCACGTCAAGCCCGATTACGTG
>CAJMLD010000021.1 GCA_905214175.1 uncultured bacterium | reverse complement strand
AGGATACTGCGCAACCCCGTGGCGGTGATCGTCACGCTGGGCGTCTGCGTGATTCCGTCTCTGTACGCCTGGTTCAACATTCTGGCCAACTGGGACCCTTACGAGAACACGCAGGACGTCCGAGTCGCCGTGGTGAACCTCGACGAGGGCGCAGACGCCGGGGGCGACCTCGGCTTCATCAACGCCGGAGACATGGTTGTGGAGGAGTTGGGAAAGAACACCCAGCTCAAGTGGGTCTTTCTCGACGAGGACACCGCGCTCGAGGAGGTCCGTTCGGGCCGCTCGTACGCCGCTATCGTGATTCCCGCCGACTTCACCCGCGACCTCACCTCGGTCCTCACGGGCGACCTCGTCTCTCCCGATCTCACCTACTACGTGAACGAGAAGGTCAACCCCATCGCGCCCAAGGTCACCGACACGGGCGCCTCAACCGTCGAGACCCAGATCAACGAGACTTTCGTCTCAACCGTCTCAAACGTGGTGGTGGGCAAGCTCCAGGGTCTCATCGTGAGCGCGAAGGGCGACGCCGACAGCGCCACCACCAGCATCGTGGGCCGCGTGCGCGGCGTAAAGGGAACCGTGGACGGGCTCTCCACGAGCATGTCGGATGCCCAGGGTACCGTTGCAGCCGCCCGCCAGACCATCGAGGACGCCGAGACAACCCTCGACGAGCTCGACCGCATCTCCTCGAGGGCGAGCGGAAGCCTTGCGGACGCGACCGGGATTCTCTTCACCTCGCGCGACGACGCAACGTCGCTGGCAACCTCGGTAGCCGGTGCGGTGAGCGATGGCTCCACGCGCCTCTCGTCCATCTCGGGAACCACCAACCAGGCGATAGGCCGCATCTCCGGCAAGATTGGCCAGGCCCAGGGCACGGCCGAGGGCGCACTTGCAACCGCACAGTCGCTCGTGGACCAGAACCGCCAGCTGGTGCGGGATCTCCAGAGCCTCTCGGCAACCCTTCCCGAGCGCGTGCGCCCCGCCTTCGACGCCTCCGTGGCACGGATTAGCGCGCAGGTGGACAAGGAGCAGGCGACCGTCGACGACCTCTCACGTGCTACGAGCGACATCGGCGCCACCAACGACGCCGTGGCAGGGCTCTCGTCGTCCGTGAACGACGCCATCCAGACCGGAACCACGTCGCTCTCGGGCGTGAACTCCTCGTTCAACCAGGACACGCTTCCCGAGCTCTACGGCGCACTCGACAACTTCTCCGGCGCCGCGCAGAGCCTCTCGGGGTCCCTCGGCGGGCTCTCCCCCACCATCGCGCAGACAAAAGCCGTGCTCGAGCAGCTCGACGACACCCTCGAGCAGACCTCGACGGCCCTCTCGGTCACAACCGAGTCTTTGAACGACATGTCCTCCTCTCTCGACGACGTTGCCACGGACCTCTCGGCAATCCAGAGCTCGAGCGCCATGGACCGCGTGAACGAGCTCCTCAACCTCGACGCCAACGGCATCGCGTCGTTCATGTCCTCCCCCGTCGCGCTAGACGAGGAGGCCGTCTTCCCGGTTGCCAACTATGGCTCGGGCGTGACGCCCTTCTACACCAACCTGGCTCTGTGGGTGGGCGGCTTTGTCCTCATCGCCATCTATAAGGCCGAGGTGGACAAGGAGGGCATCGAGGGAGGCTTTGCCCCCTGGCAGGGCTACTTTGGCCGCCTGCTGCTCTTCCTGCTCCTTGGCGTCCTCCAGGGCGTCATCTGCACGGTGGGTGACCTCGTGATTGGCATCCAGTGCCTTGACCCCAAGGCGTTCATCCTCGCAGGCGTGATCGAGTCCTTCGTCTACGTGAACGTGATCTTTGCCTTTGCCGTGGCGTTCAAGCACATTGGCAAGGCGCTCTGCGTCCTTTTCGTGATCCTGCAGATCCCCGGGTCCTCGGGCACCTACCCCATTGAGATGATGCCCGACTTCTTCCGTGCGCTGAACCCCTGGCTGCCCTTCACCTACGGCATTCGCGCCATGCGCGAGGCCATTGCCGGCTACTACGGCAACTATTACGGGCAGAACCTCTTCACGCTGCTGCTCTTTGTGATTCCGGCCCTGCTCATTGGCGTTGGCTGGCGCCGACACCTCCTCAACATCAACTCGCTCTTCGACAAGAAGCTTGCCGAGACCGACCTCATGATCTGCGAGCGCGACGGCATCGAGGTCGAGCACTACCGGCTCTCCTCACTCATCAAGGCGCTCATGCACAACGACGAGTACCGCGCGCAGATCGTGCAGCGGGCAGCTAGGTTCAACGCGGCATACCCGCACCTCATCCGCGTGGGGTTCGTGCTGCTCCTGGCACTGCCCTTGGGTCTCTCGGTGGTCATGTTCTCCGTGAGCAACAAGCTGCCGTGGTTCATCGTGTGGATCGTCTGCCTGGTGCTCCTGTGCACGGCGCTCATCATCATCGAGTACTTCCACGAGTCGCTCAACCGCAAGACCGCCATGGTGGACCTCTCCAAGGACGAGATGTACCAGCTCCTTGGCGACCAGCTCGACCGCGAGTACTTCTCCTCCCCCATCGAGCGGCTGCGCAGGCGCGTGAGCGACGTGGTGGCAGAGACGCAGGGCAAGCACGTCAAGGCAAACGCGCCCGAAACGCCCGGCCCCGAGGGAACTACGAGCGACCTGGCCGGATCCCAGTCAACAATCGTGCTTCGGAGGCTCTTCGAGAGTTCGCCCCTCGGTGGACACGACCCCGAGCCCGAGGTCGAGGTGCCCACCATCACGCGTGGCGGCGTTGTAGCTCCACCCGTGGCCGAGGACGCAGAACCCGTAACGCACGTCATGAATCCTTCCCTCACTGTCTCGAAGGCCGCAAAGCCCAAGGCAGAAAAAGGCGAGAAGGACGATGGCGCCCACGCAAAGCACGGCAAGCGCAAAGCCGAGAAGGACAAGAAACGCAAGAAGGACAAGAAGAAGGACCCCGACAAGAAGCGTAAGCGCGACGACAAAAAGCACGACGACAAGGACCGCAAACGCAAGCACGGCAAGAAGGGAGGCCGCGCATGAGAAAGATCTGGCGCATCTTCTGTCTCGACGTGAGGCACGCAACCAAGAACATCATCTCGCTCATCGTGTGCGTTGGCCTCGTGGTCATTCCGTCGCTCTACGCGTGGTTCAACATCGCAGGCAGCTGGGACCCCTATGGCAACACCGGAAACCTCAAGGTGGCCGTCGCCAACAGCGACGAGGGCTTCCAGAGCGACGCCATCCCCGTAAAGATCAACCTCGGCGAGCGCGTGGCAACGGACCTCTCGCAGAAGACGACCATTGGCTATGTGGTCACCTCCGAGGACGACGCCATCGAGGGCGTTCGCAGCGGCACGTACTACGCGGCAATCGTGATTCCCGAGGACTTCACGAAGGACATGCTCACGGTCTTCTCGGACGACATCCAGCAGGCGACCATCGTCTATTACAGCAACCAGAAGGAAAACGCCATCGCCCCCATCGTGACCGACAAGGCCGCGACCTCCGTGAAGAACAGCATCCAGACCGACTTTGCCCAGAGCCTTGGCGAGATTGGCGCAGGCGCCCTCTCGGAGATTTCCGGCTACGTAAGCGATGACCAGCTCATGGACATCAGCAAGAACCTGAGCGATGCCATCTCGCAGGCCTCGGGTGACCTGCGCACCGTCTCGGCACACATGGGCGTCTACTCGAGCCTGCTCTCCTCGGCGGGCTCCATCATCGATTCCTCCTCCACCCTGCTCTCGGGGACCGACTCGTCAACCCAGGACGTGCGGAATGCGCTGGCAGAGTCCGCGCAGGGCGTGCGCAAGGTGGGCGACTCCGTTGACACGGCGTCCGCCGCCATTGACGAGGCCCTCTCGACCAGCAAGGAGAGCTTCGACTCCGTCTCTGACGCAGTGGACACCGCCTTTGACACCGCGCAGACCGACGCTTCCGACGGTGCCGCCAAGCTCCGCGACATAGCCACGCGCATCGACGCACACGCCGATGCCTACCAGGAGCTCGACGACAGTCTCACGTCGCTCAGAGAGCTTCTCCCCGGGGACTCGAAGTCGCTTCTCGACCCCACGATATCGCGCGTGGAGGGCGTCATCTCCACGCAGCGCGCAATGGCAGAGCGGCTGCGCACCTCGGCATCGAACCTCGAGAACGGCGTTGCCGACGCCAAGCAGGACCACGAGGACGTGAAGGCCCTCATCGAGCAGGACGCCCAGCAGATCGAGGACGCGCGGGGCAGCTTCGACTCCGACCTGCGCTCGCAGCTCTCGGACCTTGCGGGCTCCATTGACTCAGCCTCGACGGCGGCCAACACGGTCTCCATCAAGCTCGAGGACACCGTGAGCGACGTGAGCGAGGCTGCCTCTCTCACCTCGGGCAACCTCGCAGACATGAAGAACCTGCTCGACTCCTCCGCCGATCAGGTCAACGGCATGGCGGACGACCTTGACGACCTCTCCGCGCGACTCACCGCCGCGCTCGAGTCCGGCGACGCGCAGCAGGTGCGCCAGATTCTCTCGGCAAACCCCAGCGACCTCGCGACGTTCCTCTCACAGCCTGTGGGCCTCGACCGCGTTGCCGTCTACCCCATTGCCAACACCGGCTCGTCCATGGCGGGCTTCTACACCACGCTCTCGCTGTGGGTGGGCGCTGTCGTCCTTGTCGCCATGCTCAAGGCACAGGTCTCAGACGCCGAGCTGGCCGAGGCCAACGCCCGTCCGCGTCACGCCTACCTGGGGAGGCTTCTCCTCTTTGACCTGCTGGGCATTCTCCAGGCCCTGCTCGTCTCGTTTGGCGACCTCTTTTACCTGGGCGTGCAGTGCGCCAACATGGTGGTGTTCGTGCTTACGTGCTGCCTCATGTCGGTGGTGTTCGTGAACATCATGTACGCGTTCACGGTCTCGTTTGGCGACGTGGGCAAGGCCATCTGCGTGTTTTTGCTGGTCATCCAGGTGGCGGGCTCCGGCGGCACCTTCCCGGTGGAGATGCTCCCCAAGGCGTTCCAGACCTTCTACCCCACGCTCCCCTTTGTGCACGGAATTGCCGCCCTGCACGAGTGCATTGGCGGGTTCTATGGCTTCACCTGGGTAACAGAGATGTCGATTCTTGGCATCTACGTGGTGCTCTCGCTCATCCTTGGCCTGCTGCTGCGCAAGCCGGTGGTACGTCTCAACAACTGGATTTTCGAGAAGCTCGAGTCAACGAAGCTCATGTAGGCAACCTGGCGCGGCAGGGACGGCGACGCAGCCCGTCGTGGTCGGCTGCGTCTATACTTGAACGCTGAATGCACGTTAGCAAGAGACTAGTGAGAGGCACCACCTTGGCAGACGACAGACACGTGCGCGTGCGCTTTGCGCCCTCCCCCACCGGCAAGCTCCATGTGGGCGGCGCTCGCACCGCAATCTACAACTGGGCATTTGCCCGCGCGAACCACGGCACCTTCATCCTGCGCATCGATGACACTGACCCAACCCGCTCGACCGAGGAGAACACTCAGATCATCCTGCGCGCCATGCGCTGGCTGGGACTCGACTGGGACGAGGGCCCCGAGGTGGGCGGCGACTACGGCCCCTACCGCCAGACCGACCGCATGCAGCTCTACCGCGACGCAGCACAGCGCCTGTGGGACGAGGGCAAGGCGTACCCGTGCTTCTGCACGCCCGAGAAGCTCGCGGCCGACAAGGCGGCCGCCGAGGCGCGCCACGACCCCTTCCAGGGCTATCAACGCACCTGCCGCGACATTGACCCCGCCGAGGCTAAGCGCCGCATCGACGCGGGCGAGCCCTACACTCTGCGCATCAAGGTCCCCCTCGACCGCGGCGACGTGGTGGTCCACGACGCGGTCCACGGAGACGTGACCTTCAACGCCCGCGAGCTGGACGACTTCATCATCTTCCGCTCCGACGGCACCCCCACCTACAACTTCGCCACCGTGGTGGACGACGCCATGATGGGCATCACGCACGTGATCCGCGGCGACGACCACCTCTCAAACACCCCGCGCCAGATCATGGTCTACGAGGCGCTGGGTGCTCCCGTGCCCACCTTCGCGCACATCTCGATGATTCTGGGGCCGGATGGCAAGAAGCTCTCGAAGCGTCACGGCGCAACCTCGGTCGAGGAGTACCGCGACGCCGGGTACCTCTCCGACGCCTTCGTGAACTACCTGGCGCTTCTCGGCTGGTCTCTTGACGGCGAGACCACCATCGTGCCGCGCGACGTGCTGGCACGCGAGTTCTCGCTCGACCACGTGTCGAAGAACCCCTCGACCTTTGACCCCAAGAAGCTCGACGCCATCAACCAGGCATACTACCTGGCCATGAGCGACCGCGAGTTCTCCGAGCGCGTGCTTGTGCCCGAGCTTCGCTCCGCGGGGCTGGAGGCGGCCGAGGGTGCCCTCATGCACGAGGACGCCTGGTACGACCTGCTCTCCTCCATCCTCAAGCCCCGTACCGTGGTGGCACCGGACGTGGTTGGCAAGGCGCGCTTCCTCTATGAGGGTAACGAGGTGGAACTGGACGAGAAGTCCGTCGAGAAGAACCTGGCCAAGACCGGCGCACGCGGCTTTGTGACGGCCGCAACCAAGGCGCTCGAGGCACTTGGAGAGGACGCCTGGCACACCGACGCCATCAATGCCGCCCTGGAGGCGCTGCCGGAGAAGCTCGGCGCATCCAAGCGCAAGTTCTTCGGCGCCGTGCGCGTGGCGGCGTGTGGCAACCAGGTGTCGCCGCCGCTTGGCGAGTCGCTCGAGCTTCTCGGGCGTGACTGTACGCTCGCGCGACTCAGGCGCGCGGAGGGCATTGCGGCAGAGTAGGACCAGCGCGCCCGGGAGCGAGAGCTCGCCCCGGGCGCGTGTTCTTGTCGGGGGCGCTTCCGGCGGTGCTTCCGGCGCGTGGACGAGACGGCACTCGAGGCGAGAGGAGCGGCAATGGTCACGATGTCAGCGTTTGAGGTGCTTGGCCCCATCATGGTGGGTCCGTCCTCCTCGCACACCGCTGGCGCTCTGAGGATTGCGCTAGTGGCGCGCTCGCTTGCGCCTGCGCCCATAAGCCACGTGGACTTTGTCCTGTACAACTCCTTCTCGCGCACGCATGTGGGACACGGGACCGATCGGGCGCTTGTCGCGGGCATCCTGGGGCTCGCGCCGGACGACATCCGCGTGAGGCGCTCGTTCGAGCTTGCCCGCGATGCAGGCCTTGGCTTCACCATCACCGAGGGCGGCAGAAACGAGAGCCTTCATCCCAACACCGTAGAGATTCGCATGGCATGTGAGGGCGGCGCGTCGATTTCGGTTACCGGCGAGTCGCTTGGCGGCGGGCGCGTGCGCGTGAGCAGCATCAACGGAGTGCGCGTTGACATCGCAGGAGACATGCCCACCATCTTCGTGGAGCACCGTGACCTGCCCGGCGTGCTTGCGGCGCTCACGCGGACGCTCTCAACGGCCAACGTGAACATTGCAACGATGAGCACCTTCCGCGAGGAGCGCGGCGGCAGGGCATACACGGTCTTCGAGGTGGACGAGCCGGTTGGGTCTCGCCTGCTCGAGCTACTTGGCGCTACCGAGCATGTTGAGTTTGCCTCGCAGGTGAACGTCCCCGGCGCGGCTGGCGCGGCCGAGCCCGTTGAGTCCGGCCTCTCCTTAGCAAGCGGGTCACAGCTGCTCGCTGCCTGCGGCGCGCGGCAGCTCTCGATTGGCGAGCTCATGCGCGCCCGTGAGGTGGAGCTGGCCGGCGACGCTGGCGGTTCCCTCTCGCCCGATGCCGCCATGGCCCGCGTGCTGGAGGTCATGCGAAGCGAGACGACCGAGGCAATCACGCGACCCAAGGCGTCTCTCGGTGGTCTGCTCGGCGGCCAGGCGGCGAGCGTAGCGGCAGGCGGAGGCACAGGCGAAGGTGGGCTCGCCGGGGCGCTTCTGGGGTCCACACTCACACGGGCCACGGCGTTTGCGATGGCGACGCTCGAGCGCTCGGCAACCATGGGCGTCATCGTTGCCGCTCCAACGGCCGGAAGCGCCGGCGTGGTGCCCGGAGCGCTTCTCGCCTGCGCCGAGGCCACGGGCGCCGAGGACGCCGCCGTTCGGCGTGCGCTGTGGAATGCGGCCGCCGTGGGGGCGCTCATCTCGACCAACGCGACGGTCGCTGGCGCCGAGGGCGGCTGCCAAGCCGAGGTGGGCACGGCCTCCGCCATGGCGGCGAGCGCGCTGGTGGAGCTTCTCGGCGGCACTCCCGCGCAATGCCTAGACGCTGCCTCGCTTGCGATTGCAAACACGCTGGGGCTGGTATGCGACCCCGTGGGAGGCATGGTGGAGTTCCCCTGCCAGGCGAGAAACGCAATGGGCGTTGCGTGCGCGATGAGCTCGGCGCAGCTGGCACTCTCTGGGGTGGGATGTCCCATTCCGTTCGACGAGGTGGTCGATGCCATGGCAGCCGTTGGGGCAGCACTTCCCGCGACGCTGCGCGAGACGGCCGAAGGCGGCCTTGCCGCCACGCCCACGGCGCGCGGGGGATGCCCCGGGTGCAGCGGGTGCGCGTAAGGCCCCTGGGCGGCGGTGGGCCCTCTGGCGGCAGGGAGGCGCCACAGCGAGGGTTCCGTACGGGGTTGCTGCTGGAATGCGCCTTGTGGCGCCGTTTTGTCGCCACAGCGAGGGTTCCGTACGGACTTGCTGCGAAAATGCGCCCTCCGGCGCCAGCGCTCTTCTCCGCAGCATTAGACCACTAGTGACGCTGCACACAAAAGCAGGCCACCGGCATAGCCGATGACCTGCGACTGTTTGGTAGCCCGTAGCAGATTCGAACTGCTGATCTCCGCCTTGAGAGGGCGGCGTCCTAGGCCGCTAGACGAACGGGCCATATTCGGTTGTCGGGGACAGTGGCTGGGATGGAGAGAATCGAACTCCCGTTGACGGAACCAGAATCCGCTGTCCTACCGCTAGACGACATCCCAATTAATGTCTGTCCTGTCTCAACGCGAGAAGATACTTTACGGCATAGTCAGAGACATTGCAAGCATCAATTCAAACTTTTTTTCGAGAGACTCGCAGACAATGCCAGAAAGCCACATCTACCTGCAGCAATGTCACCTCAGGCCTTCTCATGCAACCGTGCCAGCAGGGCATCCCGGCTGTTCTCGACGCGTCCATAGATCACATCGTCGAGGAGCGCCGAGAGAGTCTCTCCAACCCTTGGTCCCGGGGCAATCCCCAGCGCGCGCATCACGTCTCCCCCACCAATGGCAAGGTCGCGCACGCGAAATGCCGTCCCGCGTGCAAGCTCGTCAGAGAGCGCCCGCTCGAATACATCGAGCTCGACCGCACGCTGCGCGCAGCTCAGCGTCTTTGCGATAGCGTCAGCGCGCTGCAGGTCGAGCAGCTGATACGCAAGCGCGGGTGCCTCGCCAGGGCGCGCCTGGTCAAGTCGCCTCAAGAGCCTCCGCACCCCCGCGGGCGACGCCGAGAGATGCCTGTCGTGATACCGAACAAGAGCTGCCGCCCGGCCTGCCACCTCATGTGGCAGCGCCAGGCCGAGAAGGGTTTCTCGGCAGATGGTAGCGCCCACGCGCTGGTGATCGCGAAAGTGCCCGCGGCCACGCTCGTCGACAGATGCACACACGGGCTTGCCCGCGTCATGCAGAAGGACAGCCCAGCGTAGCGACTGCGTGGGGGCGCCACCCGCAAACGCCTCGACGCCAGCGCACACGCGGGCGGTATGCTCGAGGAGATCGTAGGCGTGATAGGGACTTCGCTGGTCGAGGCCATGCATAGGCATAAGCGCCGGCACGGCACGCGCGACTACCTCGAACTCGTTGCGCAGCGCCCAAGCCATGCGCCCGGAAGAGACGATGCCGTCCATCTCCTGGCCCACGCGCTCGCGAGCGATGCCGTCGAGCTCCGGCGCGCATGCCACAAGTGCCGCCTGCGTGCGCGTCTCTACCTCAAACCCAAGTCTGCAGGCGAAGCGCACCGCGCGAAGCACCCGCAGCGCGTCCTCCTCGAAGCGCCTGTACGGATCCCCCACCGCGCGCACCACGCCGTGGGCAAGATCCTCTCGTCCGCCAAAGAGGTCGAGAAGGCCGCGGTCCGGGTGGTAGGCCATAGCGTTCACCGTGAAGTCGCGCCGCGCGAGGTCTTCTCGCACGTCCCGGACAAAGCGAACCTCGTCGGGGTGGCGGCGATCCGAGTAGGTGCCCTCGACGCGATAGGTTGTCACCTCGACGGGCTGCCCGCCTATCACGGCGGTCACGGTGCCGTGGGCGGTGCCCGTCTCGTGCACCTCGATGCCTGCTGAGCGTAGCGCCCGCTCGGTCTCCTGCCAGGGAGCGGAGGTGGTCACGTCTACGTCGTGCATGGGAGCGCCGAGAAGCGCGTCGCGGACCCAGCCGCCCACAACCCACGCCTCGAAGCCGGCGTCCTCGAGGACGCGAAGGACGGCGAGCCCGTAGTCAGGCACGGGGTATGCGGGCGCGTCTTGCACAGCCGACATGCACGTCCTCCCTGCTCTAGCGCTTGTTTCCCAATGCATCGAAGTATAGCGCGGGGATGCATGGGAGCTACGGCGCGAGGGGGGCGACTATCTGGGGCGGACTGTCATGCAATCGCGGGGGACCACACTCCGCATGTGCGCATTCTTCGACGATCACTGGGCTCAAGCGTTGAAAAGACCTGGCCGACGTTGAAAATACCTAGCCAAAATACAACCAGGAGCAGGTTGTGGCGCAAATTGACGGTTGGCGGCAGTTTAACGAGGTAGTCCCGAGTACAAACAAATTGAAAAACTTATCAATAGCAGGTAGAAGAATTGCGATGCAATGTGCAACATATAAGGAGTTGTACGAAAACTGCAACCAACCGTCAATTCGCGCCAGAAAGCCAGCCTCACGAGCCCCCAACCGCGTTGGACGCACCACTACGCCTTCTCGAGCAGCCGAGTAACCGTGAGCATTGCCCGGTCGAGCTCCTTTCGCTCCTCCTCACTCAGATGCGAGAAGAGCTCGCGCGCCCGCCTGGAGCCCTCCGCGATGTGCCTGTCCACGTATGCCCTACCCGCATCGCTCAGCAAGATCACGTGACTCCGCCCGTCAGCATTGTCCGCGCTTCTCGCGACAAGGCCCATCTGCTCCAACCTGGCAGTCATCTTCGAGACATGCTGCTTCGTGGTTCTCAGCTCGCCTGCCAGCTCGTGCTGACGAAGCGGCCCGTGCATGTACAGCAGCTCCAGGAGCTCGACTTGCGCCTGGCCGAGCTCCCCGCGATAGGTGTCCCGATACGGGGCCACAACCTTGCTCTCGAACACAACCCGCATCCTATACGCGGGTGAAAGCTCGGCAGCCGCCTCGGACGCCTCGTCTATTCCACTTAGCGCTTGATTGCGATCAGCCACGCTACCAGGTCCTCGATCCGGCAGAGCGGAACTGCGCCACGGTGGGGGCATGCGAGTTGAGGCCGCCGTCCACGTTGATTACCTGCCCAGTGACGTACGCGCTCTCGTCGGAGGCAAAGTACGTGCAGGCATGCGCGATGTCCGCGGGGCATCCATAGCGGTTGACCTCGATATTGCTGAGAAACACGTCCTTGAGCTGCTGCGGGACGTGCGCCTCGTTCTGCGGCGTAACGATAAGCCCCGGACGCACGCAGTTGCAGCGGATGTTCTCCTTCCCGTACTGCAGCGCGACGGAGGAGGTGAGCATGTCCACGCCCGCCTTGCTGCAGGCGTAGGCGGTCGAACCCAGGTCGCCCGAGATGGACGCCATAGATCCAATGTTCACAATCGACCCGCCACCCGCAGCGCGCATGTACGGCAGGACCGCCTTGATCGCATAGAACGTGCCACGCACGCCAGAGGCAAACATCGCGTCCCAGTCCTCAAGCGAAATCTCGTCCACGCGACCATCCTTGAGGCCTACGCCGGCGGCGTTGTTCACGAGAACGTCGATGCTGCCATGGTCTCGCGCCGTGTCCGCCATGAGCGCATCCACGGTGGAGAGGTCTGTGAGGTCCATCCTGTGGAAGCTTGCGCTGCCGCCCGTGGCCACAATCTGGTCCACAACCTCCTGGCCGCGCGCCTCGCGTCGGCCGCACACCACTACATGGGCGCCCTCGGCAGCGAACTCCTGCGCAATGCCAATGCCAATGCCGCTCGTAGAACCCGTGACCACGGCCACCTTGCCCTTGAGCCTGTCCATCCTACCTGCCTCCTTATTGCCAGTCTCTTGTGTTGGGCGCCCACCCCAGGCCAACGTGCCCAGGCAGGCGCCGTCCTTCTCAGTGGCAAAGATACCCACGCGAGAAAGTCATATACATATGACTAATGACTGTCGAGAATTGCTCCACAAGGGGTACCAATCTCAGGTACGCACGCACGCGTGATATGCTTCGATGCGGAATATGTCGCGCAAACCACGAAACAGTAGGAGGAAAGATGGACGACCTGACCAGCATCACCGCTGACGACCTCGCCGCCTCGCACGAGAACTTCTCGGCCGAGCGCGTGAACGCCGTCGCAAAGAACGCCGTCACCGCAAACGGCATCCGCGCCGCCGCGCGCCGCCCCGAGGGCGTCGCCGCTAACGCGCTGGGGTTCGATATCGAGGTCACGCAGGGCGAGAGGTGCAACCAGGAGCGCTCCGGCCGTTGCTGGATGTTCGCAAGCCTCAACACCATGCGCTACCGCGTCATCAAGAAGTACAACCTCAAGACCTTCGAGCTCTCGCAGGCCTATCCCCTCTTCTGGGACAAGCTCGAGAAGAGCAACTGGTTCCTCGAGAACATCCTCGACACCCTTGACGAGCCGCTCGATGGCCGCCTGGTGTCGTTCCTGCTCACCGACCCCATCGGCGACGGCGGGCAGTGGGATATGTTCCGCAGCCTCGTGAAGAAGTACGGCGTGGTGCCCAAGGAGGCCATGCCCGAGACCGCCTGCTCGAGAAACACCAGCGACATGGACCGCTACCTCACGCGCTACCTGCGCGGTGCCGCCAAGCGCCTGCGCCAGAGCCGCAAGGCCGGCGTCGAGATGGCCGATCTGCGCTCCATGAAGAAGGAGATGATGGACGAGGTCTACCACCTGCTGGCCGTCTGCCTGGGAGAGCCGCCTGCGAGCTTCCCCGTGCGCCTGCGCGACAAGGATGACAAGCTCGTGCTCACCGGCACCTTCACGCCCAAGGAGTTCTTCTCGACCGCGGTTGACATGGACGTGGACGCCTATGTGTCGCTCATCAGCGCACCCACGGCCGACAAGCCCTTTGGCCACACCTACACCGTGAGCAGGCTGGGCAACGTCTTTGAGGACCACGGCGTGCGTTACCTCAACCTCCCGCCCGCGGAGCTCAAGCGTGTGGCAATCGCGCAGCTCAAGGACAACCTGCCCGTGTGGTTTGGCTGCGACGTTATCCAGAGCTACCTGCGCGACGAGGGCATCATGGACACCGCGGCGCTCGACGTGGACGCGCTCTTTGGCTTCCCCGTGGAGGGCAACATGGACAAGGCCGAGCGCCTGGACTACGGCGAGAGCCTCATGACCCACGCCATGGTGCTTGAGGGCGTGCGTCTGGACGAGAAGGGCGAGCCCACGCTCTGGAAGGTGGAGAACTCCTGGGGCAAGGACCACGGGCGCGACGGCTTTGACACGCTGTCCGACGCATGGTTTGACGAGTACGTCTACCAGGTCGTCGTTGACAAGAAGTACCTCACCGAGGAGGAGCGCCACACCTACGAGACCGAGGAGCCCACGGTGCTTGCGCCATGGGACCCCATGGGCTCGCTGGCTTAACAACAAGAGTGAGACAAAGGGACAGTCCCTTTGTCTCATCGGTAAGGAACTACATGGGAAGCAT
>CAJMLD010000020.1 GCA_905214175.1 uncultured bacterium | reverse complement strand
ATAGCCCTTGCAATGTGCCCCGGAAGTGATGTAATTGGTGTGCTAACAAAAAGTTAGGCAGTAAGACAGTTTTTCTTTTTCTAGTCCATTGGGCGCCGGGGTCGGCGCGTAGAGAGGGGAGCACCATGGAGCCTAAGTTCAAGTGGGTCACCAATCACATGCCCAAGAGCGAGGACAAGAACCTGCAGGTCATGAGCCTGGAGAACGTTGCCAAGGCCCGCGCGTTCCACAAGAGCTTCCCGCAGTACTCCGTGACTCCGCTCGCCAACCTCTCCGGCATGGCCAGTCGCCTTGGCCTGGGCGGCCTCTACGTGAAGGACGAGAGCTACCGCTTTGGCCTCAACGCGTTCAAGGTGCTCGGTGGCTCCTTTGCCATGGCACGCTACATCGCCGAGGAGACCGGCCGCGACGTGGCGGACTGCGACTTTGACTACCTCACGTCCGACCAGCTCGAGCACGACTTTGGCCACGCGACCTTCTTCACCGCAACCGATGGCAACCACGGTCGCGGCGTGGCATGGGCTGCCCACCGCCTGCACCAGAACGCCGTGGTGCACATGCCCAAGGGCTCCACGAAGACCCGCTTCGACAACATTGCCAAGGAGGGCGCCAAGGTCACGATCGAGGATCTCAACTACGACGACTGCGTGCGCCTTGCTGCCAAGGAAGCCGAAGAGACCGAGCACGGCGTCATTGTGCAGGACACCGCGTGGGACGGCTACACCAAGATTCCGTCGTGGATTATGCAGGGCTACGGCACCATGGCCGCCGAGGCCGCGGACCAGCTGCGCCAGCTTGAGGTCAACCGTCCCACCCACGTCTTTGTCCAGGCGGGCGTGGGCTCGCTCGCAAGCTCCATGGTCGGCTTCTTCTCCAACCTCTTCCCGAGCAACCCGCCCAAGTTCGTGATCATGGAGGCCGGCGCTGCCGACTGCCTCTACCAGGGCGCCGTTGCCGCGGATGGCAACCCGCGCATCGTGGGCGGCGACCTCCAGACCATCATGGCCGGCCTCGCCTGCGGCGAGCCCAACACCATTGGCTGGGACATCCTGCGCAACCACGCGGACGCCTTCGTGAGCTGCCCCGACTGGGTCTCCTCCAAGGGCATGCGCATGCTGGCCGCGCCAGTGAAGGGCGATCCGGCGGTCACCTCCGGCGAGTCCGGCGCCGTGGGCATGGGCGTCATCTCCACGCTCATGACCGACCCGGCCTACGCCGAGCTGCGCGAGGCGCTCGAGCTTGGCCCCGACTCCCAGGTGCTTCTCTTCTCGACCGAGGGCGACACTGACCCCGTTCGCTACCGCCAGATTGTCTGGGACGGCGCGTGGCAGAGCGCGGACGCCGAGTAGAACCACCTCAACGCCCGAGGGCGTCATTGCATAGGACGAGCCCTGCCTCCCAGGGCCACAGCGGCCGGTGCGCGTAAGCGTGCCGGCCGCGTCCTTCTCGATGCTAAGATTGCCCATACGTGAAGCATGCTCATACGTGGCAACCGGTTTGGATGTGGAGGCTTCGATGGCCAATCTCTACCTCGTGGAGGACGATTCCGGCGTGCGCGAGCAGCTGTCGGTGCTTCTCGCGAACGCGGGCCACCGCGTCCAGTGCGCCACGCGCTTTGACCGCCTGGTAGAGGACATCACCGCAGCCTCGCCCGATGCCGTCGTGCTTGACCTGGGCCTTCCCGGGACCGACGGCCAGTACGTGGCGCGAGCCCTGCGGCAGCAAAGCGACGTACCCATCATGGTGCTCACCAGCCGCACCTCCGAGCTGGACGAGCTCATGAGCCTCTCCGTTGGGGCCGACGACTTTGTGGCAAAGTCCGCGAATCCGCAGCTTATCCTGGCTCACCTTGAGGCCCTCCTCCGGCGCAGGCAGCCGGCGCGCGCCTCCGTTGTCCATGCGGGTGGCCTTTCCCTCGACGCCGTGCGTGCCGAGGCGAGCTTTGGTGGCAAGACGGTCGAGCTCTCCCGCAACGAGCTGCGCATCCTCGAGTGTCTCATGCGTCAGCCGGGTGCCATCGTGTCTCGCGAGGACCTCATGGAGGCGCTCTGGGCAACGGACGCCTTCGTGGACGACAATACCCTCACGGTCAACGTCACCCGACTGCGCCAGGCGCTTGGCAAGGTTGGGCTGCCGCATGCCATCGTGACCCATCGCGGCATGGGCTACTCGCTGCGGGTGGAGGGCGCATGAGCCTCCGCGCGTACCTGAGAAGCCACGCGGTTCGCGTGCTCTGCTCCGTGGCGGTAGTTGCCCTACTCGCCGTGATGCTGCCCGTGGTTGGTGTGGAGAAGGGGGCCACCGAGCTGGTCATGCTTCTCGTCACCGTGCTCGAGGTGACGGGGCTCGCCTGGGAGTGGCTTCGTGGCCGCTCGTTTGAGCGGGGCCTCGTGCGCCTTGCCGAGGGCGAGCAGGACGCGCTCGACGTTGCCGCCACTCTTACGGAGCCCGACTACCCCGAGGGCGAGCTGGCCTGGGAGGCCATCCAGGGCGTCGTGCGCACGTCACGGCGCAGAGAGGCGGGACTTAAGCAGCGGATGCAGGAGTACCGCCGCTACGTCGAACTCTGGGTCCACGAGATAAAGACGCCGCTCGCAGCCATGAACCTCACGTTGGCCAACAGCCACGGCGAGGATGCCCGTACCCTCTCGCGCGAGGTCGCGCGCGTGGAGGCTGACGTCGAGAACGCACTCTACTACGCCCGCAGCACCTCGGTTGACAAGGACTACCTCCTGCGCAGGTGCGCTCTGGGAGAGCTTGCCCGCGACGCGGTGAAGTCTCGCGCCCGCTCGCTCATCGAAGCCCATGTGGCCGTTGACCTGGCAGGACTTGAAGGCGAGAAGGGCCTCTGGGTCTACTGCGACCCAAAGTGGATGACGTTCATCTTAGGACAGCTCATCGACAACGCCGTGCGCTATCGCGCCGTTACCGAGCGTGACGGGCGCGAGGCACGCCTGTGCTTCTCGGCCAGTGTTGAGGGCACGGGCAGTGCCGAGGAGCGCGTGGTGCTCCACGTGGCCGACAACGGGTGTGGCATCTCCGAGGCCGACCTTGGCCGCATCTTCGAGCGTGGCTTCACCGGCACCAACGGCAGGACGCACGAGCGCTCGACCGGCATGGGGCTCTACCTCGTGCGGACGCTCTGCGAGAAGATGGGGCTCGCCGTGGGGGCGAGAAGTGCCGCAGGCATTGGGACCACCATCGACATCGCCTTCCCAAGGGAGCGCTCTCGCGCCGTCTAGCAGGCGGTTCTCGCATGATGCCAAACGTGACGCAAACGTAAGGTTGTGTCATGGCAATCGATGGCAGCCCAGGTGCCGCCGGTCCACCATGTATCTCGCAGCCACGCGGCGGGCGGCTACATCGGCCGCCCACACCAACACGAGAAGGAGCCACACATGGCACGCCATATGGACAGCGGCAGCGCGAGCATAGCCCACAGCGCCTCGACGCCTGTGCTTGAGGTGCGGGACGTAACGAAAACCTACGGCGGTCACAGCGCCACGACCCATGCGCTCAACGGCATTAGCCTCACCATTGCCGCAGGGGAGTTCGTCGCCCTCATGGGGCCTTCGGGCTCGGGCAAGTCTACGCTGCTCAACTGCATCGCCACGATTGACGCGCCCACTTCGGGAACCATTATGCTCGGCGGGACGGACGTCTCACGCATCTCTCGCTCGCGCCTTGCGGACTTTCGCCGAGAGAAGCTCGGCTTCATCTTCCAGGACTCCAACCTCCTGGACAGCCTCACCGCACGCGAGAACATCGCGCTGCCGCTGACCATTGGACGCGTGCCGGCGGCCCAGATTGAGACGGGCGTGGTTGCGGCCGCATCCTCGCTTGACATCGAGGAAGTGCTCGACAAGTACCCCTACCAGATGTCCGGCGGCCAGCGCCAGCGCGTGGCCGCGGCTCGCGCCCTTGTCACCAACCCGCAGCTGGTACTTGCCGACGAGCCCACCGGCGCACTTGATTCCAAGAACGCAAAGCTCTTGCTCGAGAGTCTCGAGTCCATCAACCAGTCGAGAGGTGCCACGGTCCTCATGGTCACCCACGACGAGACCGCCGCTAGCTACTGCCGACGCGTGCTCTTCATTCGTGATGGCAGGGTATTCACCGAGCTTGACCGCGGTGCCGATTCCCGTCACGCCTTCTTCGAGCGGATCATGCAGGTCGTGGCTGTGCAGGGAGGGGTTGACGATGCTCGCTAAGCTCGCCTTTGGCAACATGCGCAAGCTCCTGCACGACTATGCCGTGTACTTTCTCACGCTGGTCCTGGGCGTGGCCGTGTTCTACGCGTTCAACACGATCAGCGTGCAAGGCGACTTTCTCCGTGGCGACGTGGGCGAGATGCTTGGCGAGGTGGGGCAGATTCTCGACGGCGTCACCGTGTTTCTCGCCGTGATTCTGGGGTTTCTCATGGTGTACGCAAACAACTTCCTCATGCGCAGACGCAAGAAGGAACTTGGCCTCTACCAGGTGCTGGGCATGCGCACGGGGCAGGTTACCGTGGTTCTCGCGCTGGAGACGCTGCTGGTGGCGGCGGTCTCGTTTGGGGTGGGGATTGCCCTGGGGGCGCTTCTCTCGCAAGTCCTGCTCTTTGTCACCGCGCGCATGTTCGAGACCACCGTGCAGCACTTCTCGTTCTTCTTCTCGACCGACGCCTTCCTGCTTACCCTCCGGTGCTTTGGCGTGATCTTCGTGGTGATGATGGTCTTCAACTGGCTTACGCTGCGCCGCGTGAGGCTCATCGACCTCATGGGCGCCGCCCGCCACAACGAGCGGCAGTTCGTGCGCAAGCTGCCCTTCGCGGTTGTTCTCACCGTGGCCGGCCTTGCCCTTATCGGCGTCGCGTACGTGCGGCTGACCAGGGACGGGTTCCCCACGTCCGGCTCTGCCGAGTCCCGGAACGACTTTCTTGTCACGACGGCCATGGTGGTTGTGGGGACCTTCGTTCTCTTCTACGGTCTTGCCGGCGCGCTTACCGCGCTTCTCTCGCACCTCAGGGGCTTCTACTGGCGTGGTCTGCACATGTTTACGACGCGCCAAATCGCCTCGCGCGTGAACACCACGGCCCTCTCCATGGGGGTCATCGCGCTCATCCTCTTTCTTGCCATGACCGCGGTGACCACGGGCATGAGCATCTGCGGCATCATCAACAGCGTGACCAGGCAGGGGATTCCATACAGCGCGTCCATCTCGGCGACGGCCGCGGGTGACTCGGCGGACGCCATCGACCTCGAGGCTGAGGTGGCCAAGGCGGGCGTCGACCTCTCTGGGGTGGGCCGGCACGCAAGCATGAGGGTCGCGCTCATCGTGTCGGAGCTCCGGGGCGACACCTCCGCGTACCAGCGCATGTCTCAGCTCACCGGTGAGAGCGTGCCCAAGGGCTACGAGCACGTCGTGCTCGATGAGGCAGTGGGCATCTCGGACTACAACGCCGTGCGTGGGCTGCTGGGGCTGGAGCCCGTTTCCCTGGAGGACGGCCACTACCTCATGCTGTGCAACATGGACAACGCGAAGGGGTTTGTGAATAAGGCGCTCGAGGAGGGATTCACCCTGGACGTAGACGGGGTTACGCTCTCGCCGGCGCGTACTACCGTGATCGACGATGCCTCCGCAGTCCTTCAGGACAGTGCCGGTGGCCTCACGCCCGGCACGTACGTTGTGCCCGATGACGTTGCCAGGTCGATCCCCACGGAGTACTGCACCATCATCAACATCATGTACAAGGGATCGACCGAGGAGGGCGACGCCGCGCTCAAGGGATTGGAAGCCGCGCTTGCGAGCAACCTGGACGGGCGCGCTGCCATGGTGGGCGTGCAGACCGCCACGGACGTGCTCGCAGACGGCACCTCCACCACGGGACTTATCTCGTACATGGCCATCTACATTGGGTTTGTTCTCGTCATTGCGTGCGCCGTCATTCTCGCCATCCAGCAGCTCTCTGCCGCGAGCGACGCCTCGGCGAGCTATCGGACCCTCTCTGAGCTGGGCTGCTCCGAGCGCCTGATCTTTGACTCGCTGAGGACGCAGGTTGCCATGGCATTTGTCCTGCCGCTAGCCGTGGGGATGGCGCACTCGCTGTGCGCGCTGGGGGCGATCAACGAGCTGGTGAGCGTGCTGGGCTACAGCGACATGATTGGCAACATGACCCTGGGGCTGGCGCTGTTTGCCCTGGTGTACGGCGGGTACCTCGCGCTTACGTACCGCATGGCGCACGGGATCGTGCGCGCGGCTGTGCGCACCACGCGTCGCTCGCTGTAGGGGCGTAGCGGGGGGGCGGTGGCCGGCGGCGCGGGCTGTGCCCGTGACCCGCAGCTTGTGGCTGTCCTGTTGCAATCTCGGGCCTGCCATCCCGCGTCAGCAGTTGAAGTCCTGCCGTTACGCTTGTACGCGAGCGGGGGTTCGCCGAACAGCCCGCCGCAATCCAACTTACAGCATGATGTCCAGGTGGAAGACCCCGTTCTCGGCCCGTGCCACGAGCGTTCCGCCGTATTGCTCGACGATTGCACGCATGGACCGCATGCCAAATCCGTGATTGGCCTTGTCGGCCTTCGTCGTCTGCGGTAGCCCGTCCTCAAAGCTCGGTTGCGCGGTGGGGTTGTAGTAGTTCTCGACGCTCACAGAGGTCACACCCATCGCACGTCGTACCACCAGCGAGATGGATCGCCGGGTTGTCCCGCGAGCTGCCTCGATGGCGTTGTCGAGGGCGTTGCCAAACAAGGCGTAGATGTCCGCCGCCGCCATGGAGCCAAGCGCCGTCCCATCTGCCACGCAGGTGAGCGTGATGCCCTCGCGCTGACAGATGAGGCTCTTCTCGGTGAGGATGGTGTCCAGCGCCTCGTTGCCCGAGTGCACTGCCGCATCGTACACGTCTACCTCCCGTGCGACGTCTGCTAGCACGGTTGGGTCAACCGCGGTTCCGCCCCCTGCCAGCGTTCGTATCTGGTGGCGCAGGTCATGGCATTTGATGTTGATTGCCTCGATGCTCTCGCGGCTCCGCTCGTACTGTCGCTCGCGCTCCGCAAGCACGCGCTCCGTCGTGTCCTTCTCCGACGCAAGTTTGCGATTAACCAGCAGCTCGTATTCCATCCAGACGGTGAAGACGCAGATAAAACCGTGCACAAACCGAAGCATCAGCGCGTAGGCCACCGGTATGCCCATCTCGCAAAGACCCTTGATTACCAGGTCAAAGCCAATGACCATGAGAATGACCACCGCCATCATCACGATCATCGACCGATCGCTCACCTGCTCCAGGCCACGACGGCTCAGCCTGCGCGTGATGAGTGGATATGCAACCGCGTAGACGGCAATCGTGGTGGTCCAGGTCACAAGGCCAAACGTGCTGAAAAGTTCCTCTCGGCCAAACGCCGCTTCGGATCCGGTTCCGGCGATGAACAGCCATACTGTCTCGCCGATGCCTGAGGCAAGGTTCTGCACCGCATACCCCGCCGAGCAGCAGAAGAGCGCCGTCCAGATGGAGGCGTCAAAGAGGTAGGTCACCGCACCTGAGCAGCCCGCAAGCAAGGTCGAGAAGAGCACAAGTTCAACGGCATACGTCTGCGTGCGCGTGAGGGTGGGGAACACGGCTCCGGCCGAGAAGAGCACGGCGATCGAGGCACCAAGAAAGAGCACGACAATAAGCATACGTCGTGCGAAGTGCTCGCGAGGTGCCAGCGCCCCTGCAAAGAGGGCGATTCCCAAGGCAACGCGCACGAGCAGACCGGTCGTGCTCAGCACCGCGAGCAATACCTGCTCCATCATGCGCTTCTCCCCACGTAGGCAGTCAGCCGCTCAAGCGCATGCTTTCGCTGCGACCTGCTGTAAAAGAGCTCGGTTCCGTCGGACATCACCACGGAGGTCTGCCGTATGCGCTCCACCTGCGCCATGTTGATCACGCAGCCTGCAGAGATCTTGAGGAAGTCCTTGTCGGCAAGGTCCTTGGTGAGCTGGCTAATCGTGCCGCGCAACCGCAGGGGCTCGCTCTCTCCGGCGAGGTGGTAGTGCAGGTCATGCTTGATGATGTCCACGTAGAGGATGTCTGCCAGGCGCACCACGCGCACCCCGTCGGGCGTGGGAATGGCCACGGTCGTATTGGCGGAACGTCGGACAACGCGCATGGCACGGTCCATGCGCAGCGAGAAGTCATCGTAGGCCACCGGCTTCACCATGAAGTCGAGGGCGTCCACCTGGTATCCCTTGATGGCGTACTGCGCCAGGTTTGTCACAAACACAAGCGGCGTCTGCTCGTCGTAGCCCCGCAGGATCTGCGCCGCTTCCATGCCGTTGATGCCAGGCAGGTCGATGTCCATGAAGATGAGGTCTGCCGGGTGGTTGCCGTTCACGAACTCTATTGCCGAAGACAACACGGTGACGGCAAACGAGAGGCCCCTCTCGGCGGCGTAGCCGCTGAGGTGTCCACGAAGGACGTCCGCCTCGGCAGGGGAGTCCTCAACGATCAGGATCCTATACGCCATGCTCGCCTCCCAACTAAGTCGTGCCCATCACCCGATTATGACAGCGCCTCCCGCATTATCGCCGCTTTGGAGAGCATGTGGGTGTCTGAAGGTGCCCGCTCTTGGAGGATGCGGGCGGCAATGCAGGAGGGAAGGGAAAGATGGCACACGAGAAGGACGGACTTGCCGAGAAGGACAAGCCCGCAAAGGCAGTGAAGCGACCAAAGAAGGCGCTCTTCGTGATCATGTGCATCGTTTCGGTGCTCGTTGTTGCGGTGGCGCTTGTGTTTGGCGTGGTCGTTGCGCCGTATGCCGACCTGGCGACCACGTTTACCAGCAGGCCGGACATGGAGTCTTCGGAGGTGCAGCAGGCAACACAGGCAACGCGCGACATCACTGAGGAGGTGGAGTCCGAGGGCATCACGCTTCTCAAGAACGAGGGGAACGTGCTGCCGCTTTCCGGCGTGTCCAAGGTGAACGTCTTTGGCTCCACGGTCGGCAACAACTTCAGCTACGGTGGCACGGGCTCCGGATCGGGCGACACCAGTAGCAACGTAACCTTCTACCAGGGCCTTGAGGATGCGGGCCTCTCCGTGAACCCCAACCTCGAGCAGTTCTACGATGACAATGCATCCTCGTCCAAGGACATGGGGCTTGTCGGCACCGACTGGAACCTCTACGAGCTGCCCCAGTCAAGCTACACGCAGGACGTCATCGACGACGCCAAGGCATACTCCGACACGGCGATCGTGGTTCTCACCCGCAAGGGCGGCGAGGGCTTCGACCTTCCCACGGACATGGCGGCATACGAGGGCTCCGAGGCGGGTCGCAGCTACCTTGAGCTCACCCCGAACGAGGAAGACCTTCTCGCCATGGTCGAGGGCAACTTCGATCGCGTGATCGTGGTGCTCAACAGCCCCAATGCCATGGAGCTGGGATTTGTTGAGAACCCCGCGGTCGACGCCGCCCTGTGGGTGGGCACGCCTGGCGCGACGGGCTGCGATGCCATTGGCAAGGTGCTCACCGGTGCCGTGAACCCAAGCGGGCGCACCGTGGACACCTTCCCGTACGCCGTCGAGAGCGCGCCGAGCTACTACAACTTTGGCGCGCACGACTACACCAACGTCCAGCACACCAACCAGTCGCTGTTCGCAGGCTCGGGGGATGCTACCTCTGGTACCGAGAACGTGCACTTTGTGGACTATGCCGAGGGTATCTACGTAGGGTACCGCTACTACGAGACTGCGGCAGCAGATGGCTTCATCGACTATGCATCAACGGTGCAGTACCCGTTTGGCTATGGCCTCTCGTACACCACCTTCGACGAAAAGCTCGCGGACCTCACGGACGACGGTACCACGATCACGATGACCGTCGACGTGACCAACACCGGTGACGTGGCGGGCAAGGACGTGGTCGAAGCCTACTACAGCGCCCCCTACACCCCGGGCGGCATCGAGAAGAGCTCCGTTGTCCTTGCCGGCTTCGACAAGACCAAGCTGCTTGAGCCCGGAGAGACCCAAACGCTGCGGATTAGCTGGACGCATGAGGATATGGCCAGCTACGACTACACGGGCGTCAAGGCAACGGGCGGTGCCTACGTGCTCGAGGCGGGCGACTACCAGGTGAGCCTGCGTCACAACTCCCACGACGTCATCGATACGCGCACGGTGACCGTCGACCGTGACTACATCTACGACGGCGCCCACGACGGCGCCCGCTCGACGGATAACGTGGCGGCAACCAACCAGTTTGACGACGTGAGCAACGGCGATGGCGTCACGTACCTCTCGCGCGCAGACTGGGCGGGGACCTTCCCCACGATGGCGCCTGCCGAGAAGGAGGCCTCTGCCGAGGTCAAGGACGCGCTGGACAACCCGGCGTCGCTCGACAACCCCGATGTCGAGGATGTGACCTACGGCGCAAGGAACGGCCTTACCCTGGCGGACATGACCGGTCTCGACTATGACGACCCCCAGTGGGACAAGCTTCTCGACCAGATGTCGCTTGACGAGCAGAAGATGCTCGTCTCCAACGGTGGCTGGATGACCTTCTCGGCAAAGAGCGTGGGCAAGCCCGCAATCGTGGAGTGCGATGGCCCCAACGGCGTGAACAACATCATGGCCCGCTACAACGGCACGCAGCTCACCGGTCAGAGCGTGCTCGGCTACACCTGGAACACGGCGCTCGCGGAGCACCTGGGGGAGCTGTTCGCGCAGGAGGCGACTGCCCTTAAGGTCGGCGGCCTGTATGCTCCCGGTGCCGACACGCACCGCTCGCCCTTCGGTGGCCGCAATTACGAGTACGTGAGCGAAGACGGCCTGCTCACCGGCAAGATTGTGGCGGCGGAGGTCCGCGGCATCCAGTCTCAGGGTGTGTACTGCTACGTCAAGCACTTTGCCCTGAACGATCAGGAGACTCACCGTTGCGACGCCGGTGGTCTTGTGACCTGGGCAAACGAGCAGTCCATGCGCGAGGTGTACCTGAGACCGTTCGAGCTTGCCGCGAAGGAGGGCGGTGCCATGGCGATGATGAGCTCGTACAACCGGCTGGGGACTACGCCCGCTGCCGAGAGCAGTGCCCTTCTCACCCAGGTGCTGAGGAACGAGTGGGGCTTCCGCGGATCTGTGGTGACCGACTGCGTGCTTGCCGCTGACACTTCGAACATCAACCGGGCGTTGCGCGCGGGGAACGATCTCTACCTGTCGTTCATGCAGGATAAGATGCTCACCAGCGATACGCTTGGAACGGCGGCGGGTCACCAGGCGCTGCGTAGGGCATGCCACAACATCCTCTACACCGAGGCGAACTCCTCGAGCACGTTTAGGGTGGGGATGTTCGGGCAGAGTCCGCTCCTGACGCTTGTTGAGGTGGTGTTTGTCGTGGTGTTCGCGCTGCTCGCAACGTACTTCGTGCGGCGTCACCTCAAGATGAAGCGCTGGCGCGCTCAGCAGTAGCACTGCCGAGAAGAACTAGGGAGCTTGGCTCCGGTGGCATCGCGCCGCCGGGGCTTTTCGCAGCTCGGAGGCCAAATCGCTACTGTGGCGTCGATACGGCGCCACAGGGAAACTTTTTGCAGAGAAGGTTGCGGAAACCTTTGCTGTGACGTCAGCCTGGCGCCACAAGGCCAGTTCCCGCAGCGACTCCGTACGAGACCCGCGCTGTGGCGTCAAAACGGCGCCACAGGGCAAGTTCTGGCAGCAAGTGCGTACGAAAACCTTCGTTGTGGCGTCAACCTGGCGCCACAAGGCCAGTTCCAGCAGCAAGTGCGTACGAAACCGTCGCTGTGGCGCCACCCCGCCGTCCCCCTCGCCCGCGCCCTCGCGCCCCACCGTCCACCGCGCCTAGAGTACCGTCTGCGACAAAAATCAGCAGTTTGGCAAAGGTCCTTGAATTCCCTCGCGCACGTGCTTAAATTAGGTCAACCAAACAAAAAGTTTGGTAAACAGACTTATTGTTTACGGTACCAAGCCAGCAAGAACGTTGCTCGATGCAAGGAGGACCCAATGAAGGAACTCGACTACGACAAGATCAAGGAAGCGGCGAAGGCCTACAACGCGGACATGACCGCGTTCCTGCGCGCCATGATCTCCCACCCCAGCGAGTCCTGCGAGGAGGGCGACGTTGTGGCCTGCATCAAGGCCGAGATGGAGAAGCTCGGCTTTGACGAGGTCAAGGTTGACGGCCTGGGCAACGTGATGGGCTTCATGGGCACGGGCGACAAGATCATCGCCATCGACGGCCACATCGACACCGTTGGCATCGGCAACCGCGACAACTGGGACTTCGACCCCTACAAGGGCTTTGAGGACGACCAGCTCATCGGCGGCCGTGGCGGCTCCGACCAGGAGGGCGGCGTTGCCTCCGCTACCTACGCGGCCAAGATGATGAAGGACATGGACCTCATCCCCGAGGGCTACAAGATCATGGTCGTCGGCTCTGTCCAGGAAGAGGACTGCGACGGCATGTGCTGGCAGTACATCTACAACGTCGACGGCATCAAGCCCGAGTTCGTCATCTCCACCGAGCCCACCGACGGCGGCATCTACCGCGGTCACCGCGGCCGTATGGAGATCAGGGTCGACGTCCACGGCGTCTCCTGCCACGGCTCCGCGCCCGAGCGCGGCGACAACGCCATCTACAAGATGGCCGACATCATCTCTGACGTGCGTGCCCTCAACAACAACGGCTGCGACGAGTCCACCTCCATCAAGGGCCTCGTCAAGATGCTCGACCCCAAATACAACCCCGAGCACTACGAGGACGCCCGCTTCCTGGGTCGCGGCACCTGCACCGTCAGCCAGATCTTCTATACCAGCCCCTCGCGCTGCGCCGTGGCTGATTCCTGCGCCATCTCCATCGACCGCCGCATGACCGCAGGCGAGACCTACGAGTCCTGCCTCGAGGAGGTCCGCAACCTCCCCGCCGTCAAGAAGTACGGCGACGACGTGAAGGTCTCCATGTACATGTACGACCGTCCCAGCTGGACCGGCGAGGTCTACGAGACCGAGGCTTACTTCCCCACGTGGATCAACAAGGAGTCCGCACCCCACGTCAAGGCACTCGTCGACGCGCACAAGGCCCTCTTTGGCGACAAGCGCATCGGCTGCCCCAAGTCCATGGACAAGCGCGAGGGCAGGCCTCTGTGCGACAAGTGGACCTTCTCGACGAACTGCGTCTCCATCCAGGGCCGCTACGGCATCCCCTGCGTGGGCTTTGGCCCCGGTGCCGAGTCCCAGGCGCACGCGCCCAACGAGGTCACCTACAAGCAGGACCTCTCCACGTGCGCTGCCCTCTACGTTGCGGCCGTGAACCTCTACGACCCCAGCCAGGCAACCGGAGACGCCACCGAGTTCCGCGCCAGCCTCACCGGCAACGACATCAAGTAGCTAACTGCGCCCCGGTCGCGGCGCATCGTCGCGACCGGGGCCCTTGCACGTAGACCCAGCGGTCATCGGGAAGACCCCGCCAGGTGTATCAAAGAAAGGGAAACGAGAATGGACGCAAAGTTCCAGAACTACCTCGATCAGCTCGAGAAGCTCGACTACTCCAAGATGTACAACAGCGACTTCCTGCACACGTGGGATAAGACCACCGACGAGCTCCGCGCCCTCTACCTGGTTGCCGATGCCCTTCGCAACCTGCGCGAGCGCAACATCTCCACGCGCATCTTCGACTCGGGCCTCGCGGTCTCCAACTTCCGCGACAACTCCACCCGCACGCGCTTCTCGTTTGCCTCCGGCACCAACATGCTGGGCCTGCAGCTCCAGGACCTCGACGAGTCCAAGTCGCAGATCGCCCACGGCGAGACCGTGCGCGAGACCGCCACGATGATCAGCTTCATGGCTGATGTCATCGGCATCCGTGACGACAAGTTCATCGGCGAGGGCGACGCGTACA
>CAJMLD010000019.1 GCA_905214175.1 uncultured bacterium | reverse complement strand
ACATCAGCCCCATGCTTCGATCCAATCACCGTAGTCACCCCCAACCCACTCGGCACGGGTGCTGCGCTCGACCTCTGCAGAGAGGAGCACGTCCCTGCCGTCCATCTGTCCTACCAGCCCTGCCATCACGCCCATCAGCGGCAACGGTTGGGCATATCCCACAACGCAGACGCGCACGCGATTTCCGTCCTGCTCGATGGAGACGTCCCAGGCATCGACGCCTCCTTCGTGGAAGCAGGCAACGTCTGGCACGGCCCTGAGCCTTCTCCTCACGTAGGAATCGACGAGGGACGCCGCCTCGTCATACGTTGCGGTCGTGGCGAGCCGAGCCCCCTCGGCTGCCGCACCGCTCATGACCGCGCGCGTATAGAGGAGCATCGCCGGCTGGAGGAGAAGCGCCAGGACAACCATCACTGTGGGAACGAGAACGGCCGCCTCGACCGTCGCCTGTCCCTCCTCACTCGCACGCGCTGCTCGCCATCCCCTGCGTCCCATCTCAGAACCCCAGGAGGTCCTGCAACCAGGCGAGCGTCCCGCCCGAGACCTGATGCGTTGCCGCATCCGTTGCCATGCGCACGAGAGTCCCGTCACGTGCTGCGTGCCACATCAGCCCCAACGCTGCCACCATAGAGAGAAATGTCACCAGCACCAGAGCGTATTCAAGCGTTGACTGCCCTGACACGTTGGTTATCCACCAAGGCCGCGCTCGTCCAGGGACGCCTCCCACTCCGCAGCGTCCATGTGCATGACCTTGGTCTCGCTCGCTCCACTGCCCGCGCTCTGCACTATGCACACGTCGACCCATCCCGATCCCTCCACAACCATGCTCCAAACCCTGCCTGAGAGGTCGAGGTACCCAGACCGCACGAGCACGCAGTCGCCACGCCGCTCGTACTCGTACACAAGCTCGGCAGCCGCCTCGGGAACCGCGGCGGCGCTGCCTTCCAGGCCGGCGTCCGCCACGTCTCCCTCAGCTCTCCCAGGCAGGGCAACCTGTTGGGCCCCGCTTTCTCCACCGTTGCCCGCGAACTCGTTTGTCTCGCCCGCTTCCACCACACCCGCAGGAGGGGGTGAGCCGCTACCCCCACGACCAGACAGCACCGCCGCACACACCGCCAGTGCGCATGCCCCCGCTGCCACCGCGAGCGCCGCGCGCCGTACTCTCACAGCGAGTTGATGCCATTCGCTATGGCGGTCCACAGCTGCGAGACGCGTTCCCGGAATGCCAAGATTGCCACGATGGCTATCACCACCAGAACCCCAACGAGAATCGCGTACTCCGTGGTGCCCTGCCCGCGCTCGTCTTCGAGGGCGCCCGCGACCACCCTGCGAACCTCCCGATTGACGCTTCCCCATGTCATGTGACGCTCCTTTCCCTCATCGCCATCTACCTTCCAAACGAGGCCGCAGAGGCAAGCAACGGCCCCAAGATTGCGAGAAGCATTGCTGGCACCACCAGGACGCCCAGCGGAATGAGCATCTTGACCGGCGCCTTCTCGATCTCCTCCTCTATCTGCGCTCGCTGCTCGTCTCGAATGGCCTTCGCTTGCACCTCGAGCGCAGACGCAAGCGGCGAGCCAAACTCGAGGGACTCCCCCACGACCGTGGCAAAGCGAGCAAGCGCATCTACCCCAAGCTCGCCCGCCATGGCATCGAGCGCCGACTCCCTGCTCATGACCCCCATCCTCCAGCTGAGCATCGCCTCCGAGAACGCCTGCGAGAGCTCTGTCTGATAGCGATCGCAATAGAGCGCGAGCGAGGCGTCAAACGAGAGGCCCGCAGAGAGTCCCAGCGTGAGGACGTCTATCAACGTGGGCATCTCGCGCAGGCAGGAAGACCTCCTTCGTACGAGCTGGTCCCGCTCCCGCGCCTGGCGCACTGCTGGGATGGCGCGGAGTCCTTCTCGCACGCCGGCCGCCCATCGTTCGAGGCTGTCGCTTAGGGCCGCCCCATGGGAAGCACCGCCGGGCGCTCCATTCACGACCGTGAGCCCCGCGATAACCGCACAGGTAGCGCTTGCCACCATGAAAGCGGCGCCAGCCATCAGAGCACCGTCCTCATGAGCCGCCGGATAACAAAGACGGCGCACGCGTCGAGCGCGCCTGCGACGGCTACCGAGCCCAACCCAACGGGAGAGAGCAGGCCGCGCTGGAAGTCGGGCGAGATGACTGCGAGCAGTGCAACCATAAGAAACGGCAGGCTGCACACGATGCGGGCAGAGAGGCGCACCTGCGCCGTCTTCACCTCGAGCTCTCGTTCGAACTCGCCCTGCCGCTCGACGAGCGCTGCGGAACGAGAGAGCAGGTCCCGCAGGGGGCTCCCCGTGCGATGGGAGATCACGAGCGCTGTAGTGAGAAGCCCCATCCCCGGCGCATCGAGCTCCTGGGAGAGGGTCTCAAGCGCGGCCTCGGTCGAGACCCCGCAGCGAAGCCCCAAAGACGCGGAGGCAAAGCCCCCCGAGACCGGGCCGCGACCATGCGACCCCACATACTCGATGGCATGGGCAAGCGTCTGCCCGGCACCAAGCGCCACAGCGAGAGTCCTGAAAACGCCAGGCATCTCCTGCGATATCTCATGCGCACGGCGGCGATCGCGTGACGCACGCCATGCGGCAAGCGCCACCCTCTCCAGGCAGACAAGCGCGAGCGCCGAGACGAGCGAGAGGAACAGCAAGCCTCCCACGCAGGCGACCCCCACCCCCGCAACAAGAAGCGCTGCACACGCCGACTCCCTCCTCAAGGCCACCCTGCCCTCGTTTGGGAGCGCGACAAGGGCATCCGACGCCTGGCGCCAGTCCTCGCCCTCGAGAAGTGCGGCCACAACCCCGCTTCGTCCCAGGGACTCGAGACGCCTGGCAGCCCAGCGCTCGCACGAGCGGAGCGCACGCGACGCCAAGGTCTTTGCACCGCGCTCGCCACTCGCAATGAGCACCCGCACCGCCACAAACGCACAGGAAGATGCCATCAGCGGAAGGACGACCTCCATCGCTCCACCTCGCTCTCGTCGAGAATCCCATCTCGCACCGCCTGTCCCACAAACGCTGGCTCGCGGACGAGCTTCCACGTCCGTTCCGCCACGTCGAACGACACGCACTCGACAAGGTCCACTGCCTTTGTCCCGCTCGACCACCCAACCTCGTGCGTCGATGTGATGTAGCGCGCGCCATCCGGAGCCCGCCGAGACATCACAATGAGGTCGAGTGCCGAGGCGATCTGCTCTTCGATGATGTCGGCGGGCAGGTCCATCCCAAAGCGCGCCATGAGCACCAGACGAAGCACGGCCTCTTCGGCGGTACCTGCATGCAACGTGGTCATGGAGCCGTCATGTCCGGTTGTCATTGCGGCCAACATGTCAATGCATTCCTCGCCGCGAACCTCGCCAACAACGATGCGGTCCGGTCGCATGCGTAGGGAGTTCTTCACCAGGTCACGAATGGTTACCTCGCCAGAGCCCTCGATTGAGGCTCCCCTGGCCTCGAGGGTCACCACGTCCGGATGCGCGTCGAAGCGCAGCTCAGCGGAGTCCTCGATGGTCACGATCCTCTCCCCTGGGTCAATCTCACAAGAGAGCGCGTTGAGGAGCGTGGTCTTTCCCGACCCGGTGCCGCCCGCCACGGCTATTCCCTTTCGTGTTCGAACGGCCCAACGCAGCAGCTGCGCGTACCACGCAGGCAGTGACCCCAGCTCGACGAGCGTTTCCAGCGACGTAATGCGATTGGAGAAGCGCCTGATGGTGACAACCGGTCCGCCTATGGCAATAGAATCTGCCACGGCATTCACACGGTCGCCGTTGGCAAGCCGAGCGTTCACGATGGGACAGCTCCTGTCGAGCCTCCTTCCCAGCGGAGCGAGGATGCGGTCAACCACGATCATGATCTGCTCCGGCGAGTCGAACACTGCCGGCGCCGAGAAGACCTCGCCCCCGCGCTCGTAGAAGAGCGCGTCGCATCCGTTGATCATTATCTCGGAGACCCCCTCGTCCTCGAGGAGCGGCTGGATGGGGCCAAGCCCGCAGATCTCGTCTGTCACCTGGCGCACAAGACGCGCGACGTCCTCGTGCGTAAGCCCCTCATATCCGCCAGTGTTGATAATCGCGTTGCAGGTCACGGCGAGCGCCGAGCGCGCCTGCGCGGCATCGCCCACCGAGAGCATCGAGGCTATGGTCGCAAGCCCAAGCCGTTCGACCAGAGCTGCCTTGAGGCTCTGACGCTGGCAGCGCAGGTCACGCTTCTCCGGTTTGGCAACACCACCCCTTGTCTCCTCCTCACGAACCATCTCGAGCACAGACACCTAGACCGCCTCCCTCCTACGCCGGAAAAGACCCCTTCGCCGTTGGGCAAGCCCCTCGACGGCACGATGTGCCGCTTCGGCCTCCGGAAGTGCTCCAAGTTCCTGCAGGAGCTGAGCCAGGCATGCGGAAACCGATTCCGCAAACGGCGAGCCAACCTCCAGAAGACCCGCCGCATCCCCGCATCCCAGGTAGTCGGCGACCTCATCCCCGCCGTCGAGCGCCGTAAACGCGCGGGCTGCCTCGAGCCCCACCTCCGCCCTGCCCAACGCCGGGTCCGTCCTGTCCCGCACGTCCACGCGATTCTCCAACCGGGCTATGCGCGTCCGTGCCACGCCCAGCCGCACGGCTAGGCCGCTCGTACGCGCGAGCGCAGCCAGCGAGCCAGGCCTGCTGTCGTGGACGAGAACCACGCGGTCGCTCTGGCGCACCGCGAGCGCAACTGCCTCGGAGAACGTGGGGGAGGTATCAACAAGCACGAGGTCCGAGTTGCAGGCAAGGGCACCCAGCAGCCCCGGAACTATCTCCGAGACGAGCTCCGCGGTCTCGGGGCGAGCGCACGGCCCCCACACGCAAATCCGATCACCACACGGCGCCCCAAGCCTCTCCAGCCGACTTCCATCCTCAACGTCCTCCATGGAGAGGCGCGAGAGGTCTGTCCCCGCGCAAGACCCAGTGTCGCAAAGAGGTTTCCGCAGGAGAGATCCAGGTCAACCGCTTCAACCCGCATGCCCCACGATGCGGCGGCTACCGCGGCACACGCCACGACCGACGTCTTGCCAACACCCCCTCTCCCCGAGCAGAACGTGACGATTGGCGCACGCACCCCCTCGGACGTCAGTGCCGGCTCCGGAGCAACCGAGATGCGACCCCCATCGCTTTTTTGCAGGGGCTCCGTCGCCGGCCTGGCGCCCATCTCCGCAGGCGGTGCGGGGGGCACGCCGTCCAGGTCGATGACAAGGTCAATGCCCGCACGCGCTGCGCGGGACCGCAGGGACCCAGAGGGAGATCTTGACGCGAGTACGACCTTCTCAGCATGTCCATCGGACACGATGGCAGCCGCAAGGTTCACGTCCGAAACGCCACACTTGGAAAGGCCGACAAGGACAGACCTCTCGCCATGGGCAGACTCCGCCAGGCGTCGCCGCAAGTCGTCCGCGCTCTGTGAGAACTCGCACTCTGCCAGGGCATCTATCGTTCTTATCGCCTCGACCATGCCAGTCCGCTCCTCCTCGGGGCACAGCACGCTCCACGCGTGTCCCATCACTCGCCCACCTCCTGGTCAACCTTGGTTGGCGCAGCGGGCACGCCCGCGTCCACGCCCTGGACGTCGCTAGCGGGTAGCCCAAACCGAAGACTCCCCTCAGTCGACGCCGCGAGGACGCTCGACACGTCTTCCGGGGCAAGTGCGATGGTCATTGCCTGAGATCCCGAGGCGAGTGTCTTTGCCCCCTCGGGCAGTGAGAGGACCGTGGCCTCCCTTGCAAGCACCGTGGCGGTTCCATCGGCCACGCGGTAGGCAACAAGCCTGTCACCCGCAACAACGCCCTCGCCAACGCCAAGCTTGTCCGTCAAGGGGACGGAGACGGCAATCATGCCCGAGGGAACCTCCACGGCCGCGCCCGTCTCCCTTAAGTTGAGCTGGGTAATCGGCGCCCCGGAGGCAACGGCGACCGTGACCTTCTTCCCCACAGCGTCATCCAGATTCGTGATGGCGCCCTCCGGCACAAGGTCAGAGACCCAGTCGCGCTTGGCAACGTCACCCGCAGAGATTACCTGGCCCTCCTCGAGCTGGGACGTGGCGACCACCAGGCTCACCACCTCCCCGCCGTAGCGGGTGAGCGTCTCCTGGCGACGCGATTCCTCCTCCGCCCGCACGCTCTCGCCGTATGCCAGGCAGAGCACAATGGCAAGCAGCGCAAATGCACCAGACAGCACGATCTTGAAGCGGCGTGACATGGGCTCCTCCTTCCCAACCGTCGTTCTCGGGTGAGAAAATTCTCCCGTGGGAGAAGCCCTTGACCGTCGCCCTTCCAAGAAAGAGCTACCAGGTGCGGACACCTTTCTTGCAGGAAGCTGTCACATCTCGTTGTTATCGCCGCAATTTCACGACGCGAGAACGCGAGCTCGCGGTATCTGCCGGATGCGCCAACAACGCCCCAGCCATGGGTAACCAGCGACATCCGAGCAGCTCAGATGGCCCATATACCAATGTGGAGGAATTGTGTGCACACCACGATGTTGCCCGGATCAAAAATGCGCCGTTCTGGGCGTGCACGCGTTGTCACGCCGCGCTCGGCACGCACGCCCAGCTACAAAACGATGTCCGGATCGAGCGTCCGCGCGCTTTCGCGCATCTCGGAGGCCAACGCCACGTAGGCGTCATAGCGACGCTGAGAAATGCGCCCCTCCGAGAGAAGCTTGCGCACCTGGCACCCAGGCTCATGCGTATGGGTGCAGTCACAGAATCGGCAGCCTCGAGCAGCATCCGCCACCTCGGGAAACACCGCCGCAAGCCCACGCTCGTGGCCCACGATGGGAAGGCTCCGCAGCCCCGGCTCGTCCACGATCACGCCGCCTCCCGGGACAGAGACCATGCGCCGCGCAACCGTCGTGTGCCGTCCCGCATCATCCGACCCGCGCACGGCACCGGTCTTAAGCACGTCATGTCCCAACAGGGCGTTGAGCAGGGTAGACTTCCCCGCGCCAGACTCCCCCAGCACGATGGCAACAGTCCCCGCAGGCACAAGTGAGCGAACTGCAGCAGGCCCCCAGGCAACCCCCAGCGCATTGGCGTCCTTCTCGGCACGCTCTGCCCCCACGCCGTCCGCAGATGAGGTCATGACCAACCCGCAGGCCTCGCCCAGAACGTCTCGCACAGCGGCAACGTCCTCTGCAAGCACGGTACTGGGTGCACGGTCGGCCTTGGTGAGGACAACGGCGACCCCTGCTCCACAGTCGCGCGCAATCACCGCAGAGCGTGCGATTCTCTCGCACGAGATGGGAATCGTCCCCAGCTGCTGCACAACGAGCACCACGCCCACGTTTGCGGCAAGCGTCTGCCGTTCTCCGCGCGAACCGCCCTTCCAGCGGGCAATGTCACTCTCGCGCGGGAGAATCTGCAGGATAAGGCCCATGTCGTGACCAGCTGGCACGCGCGCGAGAACCCAGTCGCCCACGGCCACGCGCGAGTCACCACCCTTGGTGAGATGCGCCGAGAACTCCGCGCGGAAGAGCGCGTCTTCGGTCACCACGGCCGGAAATCCGCGGTCGAGCCGAACCACGCACCCAAGCGCCATCTCCTCCACGCCACAGCCAAGCGAACTCGCCGCCTGTGCGGCTGCCTCGCCAAAGGCGCTTCGCTGCCGTTCGGACGGCGTGAGCTCGGAAAAGGCGGGCAGGTCAGCGAGAGAAGAAAGGGCCGGCAGACCCTGCTGGGACCTGCCGGCACTCTGAACGCCACGCTTGCGCGAACTCTTCTGGAAACCCTTCTTTGGCGCGCGTTTGCCCATGGACGACTAGTTCCTGCCCTTCTCGACCGCACGCATGATTGCCTTGTAGATCTCAACCAGCGGAATGATGGCCACCGCAAGAAGCATGGCAATGCCGTACTCGAAGGCGCTGATCTCGGCGAAGTCGAAGGCCTGGGCCAGCGGGGTCTCGATGACCACGAAGGTGAGGACGAGCGAGCCCGCGAAGGCAAACCACAGCCACTTGTTCTGGGTGGGCAGCTTGAAGATGGACTGACGACGGCTGCGCATGTTGAACGAGTGGAACATCTCGACCATGGAGAGCGTGAGGAATGCCATGGTCATGCCGTCGAGGCCCTTGTCGGCACCAGACAGCACCGACGACAGGGGCACGCCCTCGATGTTCAGGCCAATGAAGTACGAGATGAGCGTCAGCGTACCAATGAAGGCGCCCTGGATCAGGCAGTCGAGGCCCATGCCGTTGGCAAAGATGCCGTCGTCGGCGCTACGCGGGTCGCGCTTCATGATGCCCGGCTCGGCCTCCTCCATGGCCATGGCAAGCGCGGGGAAGCAGTCCGTGATGAGGTTGAGCCACAGCAGGTGCGTGGGCTCGAGGATGGTGAAACCGACAAGCGACGCCACAAAGACGGCGATGACCTCTGCGAGGTTGGAGGAAAGCAGGAAGGCGATCGACTTCCTGATGTTGTCGTAGATGCGGCGACCCTCTTCGCAGGCGTTGATGATGGTCGCGAAGTTGTCGTCGGCAAGGACCATGTCGGCGACGTTCTTGGTGACGTCGGTGCCAGTGATGCCCATGCCCACGCCAATATCGGCGCGCTTGATGGACGGGGCGTCGTTCACGCCGTCTCCAGTCATGGCAACGACCTTGCCGAGCTTCTTCCAGGTGTCCACGATGCGGGTCTTGTGCTCGGGCTGGACGCGGGCGTACACGCCGTACTTGGAGATGTTCTTCGCGAACTCCTCGTCAGACATGCGGTCGAGCTCCGCGCCGGTGATGGCCTGCGAGCGGTCGACGATGATGCCGAGCTCCTTGGCGATGGCAACGGCAGTATCGATGTGGTCACCGGTGATCATGACAACGCGCATGCCGGCGGAGTGAGCCTCGGCCACGGCCTGCTTGACCTCGGGACGGACCGGGTCGATCATGCCGCAGAGGCCCAGGAAGGTCATGTCGTGCTCAAGCGCCTCGGGCGAGAAGTCCGCAGGCGCTGTCTTGCCGTAGTTCACGCGGGCAGCAGCCATCACGCGCAGCGCGTCGTCGGCCATGGCCTTGTTGGCCTCCATGATGCGCTGGCGCCACTCGTCCGTGAGGGGCACGTCGCCGTCGGCGGTGTGGACCTTGGTGCAGCGGGCGAGAATGACGTCAGGGCCGCCCTTGGTGTGCTGGATGTAGTTGCCATCGGGTGCCTTGTTGACCACCGACATCATCTTGCGGCCGGAGTCGAAAGGAGCCTCACCAACGCGGGGATTGGCGGCGTCGAGGTCACCGGAGGTGAAGCCCAGCTTGGCGGCATCGGCCACGAGCGCGGCCTCGGTGGGCTCGCCCACGGCGTCGTTCTTTGCCGGATCCCACTTGGCATCAGAGCAGAGCGCCATGCAGCGCACGAGGCGATCCTGGTCCTCGGTGAAGTGGCGCACGACGGTCATCTTGTTCTGGGTGAGGGTGCCCGTCTTGTCCGAGCAGATGACCTGCGTGCAGCCCAGGGTCTCGACGGCGGAGAGCTTGCGGATGATGGCGTTGTGCTCGCTCATCTTGGTGACGCCAATGGAGAGCACGATGGTCACAACGGCAGCCAGGCCCTCGGGGATGGCAGCGACGGCAAGCGACACGGCAACCATGAACGTGTTGAGCACGAGCGTCATGTTGTCGAAGAAGCCCATGCCATGCTTGAGCCAGGTGACCACAAAGACCAGGGCGCAGATCACGATGCAGATGATGGAGAGAATCTTGGAGAGCTCGTCGAGCTTCTTCTGGAGCGGCGTCTCCTCGTCCTCGGCACGCGTGAGGGCGTCGGCGATCTTGCCCATCTCGGTGTCCATGCCCGTGGCAACAACCACGGCGCGGCCACGGCCGTATACCACGGTGGAGCCCATGTAGCACATGTTCTTGCGGTCGCCGAGAGGGACATCCTTGCCCTCCTCGAGCACGTCGAGGACCGTGGCGATCTTGTTGACCGGCACGGACTCGCCCGTGAGGGCGGCCTCCTCGATCTTCATGGACGCGCTCTCGATGATGCGGCAGTCGGCGGGGACGGAGTCGCCGGCCTCGAGGATCACCAGGTCGCCAACGACGAGCTCGGAGGACGGCACGGTAACGACCTTGCCGTCACGCACGACCTTGCTTTGCGCGGCGGACATCTCCTGGAGCGCAGCCAGGGCCTCCTCGGCCTTGGACTCCTGCACCACGCCGAGAACCGCGTTGACCACGACCACGAAGCAGATGATGATCACGTCGGCGAAGTCCGCCTCGCCCTGGGCCATGCTCGTGAGGGCGGAGATGACCGCGGCGACGATGAGCATGATGATCATCGGGTCTGCCATCTGGGCAAAGAAGCGCTTCCAGAGAGGGTCCTTCTTGGCTTCCTTGAGCTTGTTGAGACCGTTCTTCTCGAGACGCGCTGCCGCCTCGTCTGCAGCAAGGCCATAGGTATCGTCAGACGCAACATCCTTGATGACTTGCGCAGAATCCTGTAGGTACTCCTTCAATGCTTCCTCCTGGGGTCATGGGCGCCCAGCAGATTGATGCCCGATAATAATTCCCCAGGAGGGGCAAGGGCTCACCAAGGCTGCCATGCCGGGCGCATGGTTAGTACCGGTTCATTCTACCCGATGAGGCAGGCGCCAATCTTTTTTTGACGCGGGGATTTCGCAACGGGCCCCCTCTCGTATCTCATTCGTAAGGACTTGGCCCCGCCTGCCACACAGTGTCTTTCCCATGCGGTAAACTTTCGCTAAGTCAGCACGTAACCGCGTGCGAGATTGATTCCACAGGGTCTCGAGGAAAGGGCAACGATGAAGATTCTGTTCTACGGAACCGCCAGCTACGACAGGGATTCTTTCACCAAGGAGCTCAAGGACTACCCGGACGTCAAGATCGACTTCACCGAGACCAATCTCACCCCCATGACCGCCCCGCTTGCCCGCGGGTATGACGCAGTCTGCGCCTTCGTGAACGCCGACTGCGGCGCCATGACCCTCGAGATTCTCTCCGGCTTTGGCGTCAAGCTCGTCCTCATGCGCTGCGCCGGCTTCGACGCCGTGAACGTCGAGGTCGCCAAGGACCTCGGCATGAAGGTCACCCGCGTCCCCGCATACTCGCCGGAGGCCATCGCCGAGCACGCCATGGGCCTCGCCCTCTGCGCCAACCGTCGCATCCACAAGGGCTACATCCGCGTCCGCGAGAACAACTTCGACCTCACTGGCCTCGTTGGCGTGACGCTACACGGCAAGACCGCCGGCATCATTGGTACCGGCCGCATTGGCGCCGCCCTCTGCCGCATCTGCAAGGGCTTTGGCATGTACGTCATTGGCGCCGACCTCTACCCCAACCAGAAGCTCATCGACGAGGAGCACGTGGTTGACGAGTACGTCGAGATCAAGGACGGCAAGGTCGACTACGACTCGCTCTACAGCCGCGCGGACCTCATCTCGCTGCACGCCTTCCTCAACGAGGAGAGCTACCACATGATCAACGACGACTCCATCTCCAAGATGAAGGATGGGGTCATCTTCGTGAACACCGCCCGTGGCGCCCTGGTCGACTCCAACGCGCTCATCCGCGGCATCCGCGCAGGCAAGATCGGCGCCGCAGGCCTCGACGTCTACGAGGAGGAGAACGCCAACGTCTACCAGGACCGCGAGGACGAGATTCTCGGCAGCTCCATCACCGCGCGCTTCTGCTCCTTCCCCAACGTGGTCATGACTTCTCACCAGGCATTCTTCACCAAGGAGGCCCTTGGCGAGATTGCTCGCGTGACGCTCGACAACGCGCAGGCCTTTGCTCACGGCACGGACTTCGTGCCCAGGAGCGTCGTCTGCTAGCCATAGAGACACCGCACCAAAGAGGACAGTAGGCAAAGGAGAAAAATGGCATTTAGCAAGAAGACCAAGATCGTGTGCACCATGGGCCCCGCAACCGAGAGCGATGACGTCCTTCGCTCCCTCATCGAGAGCGGCATGAACGTTGCCCGCTTCAACTTCTCCCACGGTAGCCACGACTATCACCGTCAGATGATTGAGCGCGTCCGTCGCATTTCCGCCGAGCTGAGCATCCCCGTTGCCATCATGCTCGACACCAAGGGCCCCGAGGTTCGCACCGGGCTTCTCGAGGATGGCAAGAAGGTCACCGTTAACACCGGCGACGCCATCGTTGTCACCGCTCAGCCCACCACCGAGGACTTCCACGGCAACGCAGGCCACATCTCGCTTGACTACCTCAACCTCCCCAACGAGGTCGAGAAGGGCTCCATCATCCTCATCGATGACGGCCTTGTCGGCCTTGAGGTCGACCACGTTGAAGGCTCCGACATCCACTGCGTGGTCACCAACGGCGGCGAGATTGGCGAGAAGAAGGGCGTCAACGTTCCCAACGTGAACATCGGCCTCCCCTCCGTCACCGACCAGGACCGTGCCGACATCATGTTTGGCTGCGAGCTGGGCATCGATGCCATCGCCGCGTCCTTCATCCGCGACGGCGCTGCGGTCAAGCAGATCCGCGACATCTGCGTCGAGATGGGCGCGCCGCACGTCCAGATCTTCCCCAAGATCGAGAGCGCCCTGGGCGTCAAGAACTTCGACGAGATTCTCGAGGCCTCCGACGGCATCATGGTTGCCCGTGGCGATCTGGGCGTCGAGGTGCCCGCTGCGCAGGTGCCCCACATCCAGAAGACCATCATCCGCAAGTGCAACAACGCGTACAAGCCGGTCATTACCGCCACGCAGATGCTCGACTCGATGATTCGCAACCCGCGTCCCACGCGTGCCGAGGTCGCCGACGTCGCCAACGCAATCTACGACGGCACCGACTGCGTCATGCTCTCCGGCGAGACCGCTGCCGGCAAGTACCCTGTGGCAGCCGTGCGTACGATGGCTGAGGTTGCCAAGGAGACCGAGACCTACCTCGAGGAGCGCAAGGTCTACCACGACCGCGGCGGCGTGCGCAACGTCAACGGCGCAACCGGCTTTGCTGCCGTCGAAATGGCCGACCGCGTCAACGCCAAGTGCATCCTGTGCCCCACGCACTCCGGCCGTACCGCGCGCATTGTCTCCAACTTCCGTCCCCGCATCCCCCTGTACGCCATGAGCCCGAGCGACGAGGCCATTCGTCGCACCTGCTTCTACTGGGGCGTCTACGGGTTCAAGACCACGGAGCAGGGTTCGCTCTCCAACACGCTCTACAACGCCCTCAACGTTGCCAAGGAGAACAAGGTGGTGGACGCAGGCGACATCGTAGTCATCACCGCCGGCGATCCGCAGACCTCCCCTCGCCAGGGCGACTACACCACCAGCACCAACATGGCCATGGTGGCGCAGGTCCAGTAGGGATTGCTCCAAGCTCTACGTTGACCGCCTCGGGCTTCTTGCCCGGGGCGGTTTTCTTTTGGCGAGAAGAGCGCGGCTGCTGCGGAGACGCGCCCTCCGGCGCCGGGGTGGCGCCGATTTGACGCCACAGCGGCGGTTTCGTACGGAGTTGCTGCGGAAACTGCCCTTGTGGCGCCCAGGCGGCGCCACAGCGACGACTTCGTGCGCACTTGCTGCCAAAAGTGGCCTTGTGGCGCCAAAACGGCGCCACAGCGAGGGTTTCGTACGGAGTTGCTGCTACAACTGCCCCCGGAAAGCTCGACGAGCGGCACCGCGCGACACTACCGCTCGCAGAGCCACCAATACGCCGAGAAGGGCGCCAGCTCCGAACCCCCGCCAAAGTCGTGCGGCTCGCCGGTGATGAGGTCGACGGCACGGCCGCATCCGGCGTCGAAGTGCGCAACGGCAGGCTCGGCCGACGCGTTTATCGCCACAATGACCCTCTCATCCCCATGACTGCGCTGGAAGACAAGCTGTTGCGGCTGGCACTGCAACTCGTGGTAGTCGCCCCACACAATGGCGTCGCCCTTCTCGCGCGCGTGCGCCAGTGCCGCCACCCAGTCCGTGAGGTCGTTCCACACGGGTGCATCAAGCGCGGGGCGCAGCTCGTAGTCGCCGTAGTGCTGCTCGCCTTCGATACCCCACTCGCTGCCGTAGTAGACGCAAGGGACGCCACACATGGCAAAGAGCAGCCCGTAGAGCGGCTTGAGCTGGCGCTTGTCGTCCAGCTTCGTCGCGATGCGCGGCACGTCGTGGTTGTCGACAAAGTCGAGCAGGTGCCTGCCGGTATAGAGGTCCCAGGGCTGGCTGCCGCTCTGGCGCTCCAGCGCATAGGCAACCTCGTGCATGTTCGCGCTGTTGAAGCTCGACCAGAGACCCTTGTACGCCTCGTAGTTGGTCACCGAGTCGCAGAGACCGTCGCCCATCCACTGGTTGTAGTCGCCAAACATGGTCTCGCCCACCAGGACGAAATCCGGCTTGATGCTGTTGGCCAGGCCGCGCAG
>CAJMLD010000018.1 GCA_905214175.1 uncultured bacterium | reverse complement strand
GATCATGCCCAGGAGTAGGAGCGAGAAGGGAATGGCCCAGGCAGAGTAGGTGATGTTGAGGGCCATGGCACGCGAGGCGCCAATGCTCGCGATGGCCTTGTAGTAGAGCAGGTAGGACACCGTACCAGAGAGCGCCGCAAGGGCAATGGTGGGCATGGCGCTCGAGACGAGGGCCTCGATGGTGCTAGGCCACGCGCCGAGCAGTGGAAGGATGACCAGTGCGTACGTAAGGGCGGAGGTTGTCTGTCGTATCTGCATGGCGCACTCGTCGTCCACGCTTGCATTGCGCAGGCCCCAGTCGATCACTACGGCCTCGGTGCCCCAGCCAAGCACGCACACCAAGGCGCCAATGATACCCATGGTCCAGCTTCCGGGCACGCCGTCAACGGGCGTCCAGCCCAGTACGGCCACGGCAACCAGGCACGCCGCGAGTCCCGCCCACTGGTAGGGTCGCATGCGCTCCTTCAGGACCACGGTCGCAAGCGCTGCGCCGTACGCCGGGAAGAACGCAGAAATCGCCGCCGTGTACGCGGGCCCAATGTTGTTGATGGCAAGCACGTAGCCCGTCATGCCCACCGGCCCGCCGATAAGAGCGGCACCCACGATCACCAGGCCGCTCTTGCTCCGAAGCGTACGCCAGGTCTCGCCTAGCTTGCGACGGATTCCCATGTAGGCAAACGAGAAGACCGCCGAGCTTGCGTCGTGAAGGAAGGTGCTGGTAAAGGCCGCCAGTGCGATTGCCTGCGGCGTTGCCGCAAAGGCAGGGTTGGCAAGCGCGATACCGAGAATTACCGTGTCGAGCGCCCAGGTGAGTGCGGCGCCAAATCCATAGGGCATGATTGACCCCTCTCAAAGCCTACTTATGCAGCCAGGATGTCGTTCTTCTCGTACCACGAGAGAACCTTGTCAACGTAGGTGACGGCGTAGCTCTTGTAGATGTCGAGCCACTCCCCCACGCCAGCGCCCTCGGCTTCCTTCTCGAGCGCCCAGACGTACCAGCACCAACCGCCAAGCACCACGCGCGCCCAGAAGTGGCGACGCTCGACCGGGGTGGCACTGCGTCCAAAGTAGGCGTCGATGGCAGCGTTTGCCTGGTCTTCGTCGTATTGGGAGCAGATGATGAAGGTAGCCGTGTCGTTGCCCGGGTCGCCCATGCCGGCAAACTCCCAGTCGATCACGTTCATCGAGCCATCCTCGCCAATAAGGAAATTGAGCGGCAGGTAGTCGTTGTGGCAGAAGCACGCAGAAAAGCCCTCGTCGGCGGCGCAGTAGTTGTTCAGGCGGGTGACCTTCTCGCGCAGCTCATCGTAGCCGGGGATGTCAATGGTCCCGTGGTCCTTGAGCAGGCTCTCGTAACCCAGGCCGTCCTTGTAGAAGTCAAACGACGCGTCAATGCGCGCGCCGGACTCGTGGAAGGTGCGGGCGAGGCTCATGGCACGAGAGACCTCGTCGGCGTTGAGCGGATCCACGTTCCTTGCGCTGCGCACAAAGCGAGAGATCTTCCAGCCCTTCTCGGCGTCCTCGTAGATGAAGGTGTGGTCGATCCCCAGCTGGTGAGCAACCGTATCCGCGTCCCTCTCGGCCGTACGGTTGATGAACTTCTCGGTACCAATGCCGGGATGGCGATAGACGTACTCGTCTGCACCCACGGCAAAGTGGAAGGTGAGGTTGGTAAGGCCGTTCTTGATGGGGTAGAAGTCGTGTATCCGCGTTCGATCGCAGCCGAGGACCGCCACGATGTTGTCGAGCGCGGGGCAGTCGACCGAGGCCAGGAACTCAGAATCAAACTGGACCAGGTCGTCGACCGAGTCAAACTCGAGAACCTCTCCCTTGGGGTAACGGCGCATGTCCATCGAGAGGCGGTCGAGGTTCCGCATGTAGATGGCCTCCCAGAGTTCGTCCGCGTGGCGCTCCTCGTAAGACGGGTCGCTCACAACGTCGCCGAGGATGCGCACGAACGAGTTGGAGAATGCCCGGTCAAAGTAGACGTGTCCGAGCATGGACCACGCGTCCTTGCCTCCCACCGTCACGGAGGTGATGCGGTCGTCCTTGTCGACGCCAAGGCACCACTCGTCTGTGGGACCATCCATGTAGACCGCCGAGTAGTACGCGCGGTAGACGTAGGTCTCGAAGGGGTTCTTGACAAAGTAGTCATCCGACGAGCAGATGTAGGTGTTCTTCAGCTGGTCGCGAACGAGCCAGAGAGTCCAGTTGTTGTTCCTCTCGGCGTAGAGGTCGTTTTTCACGAGACGGACGCCATACTTCTCCGCAAGGTAGGAAAACTCGTCCGCACGATAGCCCACGACCACCGTGATGTTCGTGATTCCCGCCTCGTGGAGCTGACGAATCTGTCGCTCGATGAGAACCTCGCCGTGCACGCGCGTAAGTCCCTTGGGGCGCCAGTACGAGATGGGCACAAAGCGAGATGAGAGTCCCGCCGCCATGATGACCGCGTTCTCCACGCGGTAGGGCTCCAGCGCCTTGCGCCCAAGCTCGGTGATGGTGGTACCGGCGACAAGGCCAAGGCTGCGAAGCCCCTCAAGCACAGGGGATGCAGCAGGGACGCCGGCCTCATTGACGGCCAGCGAACTTAGGATGTCAAACTCTTCTCGTGTAAGTGCCATGGCAGATCCTCTGGACAAGTGTTTGGTTCATGTAAAGGACTCTGCCAATCATAACTGAACGCTTACATAGTTATTAAGTGACCATTCAACTCTGTGAAAAATGCGTAAGAGAGAAAATAGAAAGGGCGCCGAGGGTTCATCCCCAGGCGCCCATCAAGTATTTCGAACAACATCTAGGCTGCTCATGCAGAGGAAGCCCTACCGTTCCTCAACGGCCCTCCCGGACTCGTCTGCCAGCTCGCGCAGCCAGCTGGTCGCGGCATCCACGTCGGCGGCATCCGCCTGCCACGTCCAGTTGCCCTCGGCCACGCCCGGAACGTTCATGCGCGCCTCGTCGCCCAGAAGCAGCACGTCCTGCAGTGGCAGGATCACCACGTCGTTCTCGACGCCCACGGTGCGGCGTTCGATGTCACGCGCCACCTCGACCGCCTTTGCGGGGTCACCCTCGGCAAAGCTGCGCGCACACCAGCCCACGAGGGTCTCGGTGTCATGCGTACCCGTGTAGACCACAGACCCTCTGTTGGGCGTGAACTCGTTGCGAACGTCCTGGTCGGCAAACTGCACGATGCTCATGCCAGGCACGCCCGTCTCGGCAATAAGCGCGCGCACGGCCGGAGTGATGTTGCCCAGGTCCTCGGCGATGAGCGGCAGACCGCCAAAGAGTTTGTTGGCAGAGCGGAAGAGGTTGGCGCCTGGCCCAAAGGCGTACGCACCCTCGGTGGCCGGTTTGCCCGCCTCGATCTGGTAGTACGAGGAGAACCCAATGAAGTGGTCGAGGCGTACATAGTCGTAGAGCTTAAATGCGCGGCCGAGCCTGCGCAGCCACCAGTCGTAGCCATCGGAGCGCAGGACGTCCCAGTCATAGGTGGGGTTGCCCCACAGCTGGCCCCCGGCAGAGAGTTGATCGGCAGGTGCGCCGGCCTGCATGGCCGCATGCCCGTCCTCATCCAGGTCAAAGATGTCCGGCTCGCTCCAGACGTCCGCAGAGTCTGCCGAGACGTACATGGGCATGTCGCCCACGATGCGCACGCCGCGCTTGTTGGCGTACGTGCGGAGCTCGTTCCACTCCCGCTGGAACTCAAACTGCAGCTTGCGCGCCACCTCGATGCCCGGCGCAAGCTCCGGGTCATCGGCCAGCCGTGGCGAATAGCTGCGGTACTGCTCCGGCCACGCCTGCCACGGCGCGTCGTCAAACTTGTCCTTCAGCGCGCAGAAGGTGGCGTACGGCGTGAGCCAGTAGTCGTTGTCGTCGCAGAACTCCGCAAAGCGCCCGTCGCCAAAGAGCGCCTCATCTGCGAGAACCTCCTCGGAATCGCGCTCGAGCAGGGCAACGTTGCCCGCGTTGGCAGCCAGTCCCGCATAGGGCGAGCCGTACTCATCCGTGGGGTTCACGGGGAGCACCTGCCAGTAGCGCTGACCGCAGCTGGCGAGCCAGTCAACGAAGCGTTTCGCCGGCGCCCCCAGCGTTCCCGGTTTTCCGTCGTTGGGCACCGAAGTCACGTGGCACAGCACGCCCATACCACGCTCGAGCGGCTTCTGGAGTCGCTCGTGCCTATGGAAGTGAAGCACGGCCGTGCCCAGCGGCCACAGGAAGACCTCTGCCTGGCCCTGCGACACCTTGGGGTCGCGGCCAGAGACAACGTCGGAGACCTCCATGCCGCTCTCGATAGGCACGCGAACTGTGTGCGAGGCATTCAGGCTGGCGTTCACCAGCACGCAGACGCAATCGCTCTTGGTGCGGCTCCGACGCCAGAAGCCAAACACGTCATCGCCCACCGAGAACGGGTTGAAGCGGCCATCTACCAGGACGTCGAGCGTCTTGCGCACGGCGATGGCATTGCGGTAGATGTCAAAGCAGTCCTTGTCGCCACCGCCCCAGGGATACGCGGCGCGGTTGTACGGATCGCGGAAGCCCTCCATGCCGCGCTCATCCCCGTAGTAGATGCAGGGAACGCCCGGCAGGGTCATCTGCAGGAGGGTGATTGCCCACAGGCGGCTCTTGGCAAGGTTGCGCTGGCCGGGGTCCAGGCGATACGACGCGCGCTCGGATTCGGAGAGCGTGTCGGGGTTGGGCGCGCCACCAAGCATCGTGAAGAGACGCTCGCGGTCGTGGCTGCCCAGCAGGTTGAGCTCGCTGTAGAGCGCCTGGCCAGGGTAGTTCTCACCCAACTGCTCAAGGCGCCTTGTAAGCTCCGGCGCACCAATCTCGTTTCGCATGAAGGCGAGAAGCCCCTCACGCAGCGGGTAGTTCATGGTGCCGTCAAGCTCCGAGCCCTCGAAGTACTGGCGCAGGGACCCGTAGGCCGTCTTGTTGCTGGCGTCCTCCCACACCTCGCCGATGAGAAGGCCGTCGGGCTTCTCGGCGAGAACCGCATGTTTGATGTCGGCGATGAAGCTATCCGGCAGCTCATCTGCCACGTCCAGGCGCCAGCCCCGGGCGCCGTCACGCAGCCAACGTCGCACCACGCCCTCGCGCCCACAAATAAACTCGTGGTAGGAAGGGTCGGTCTCATTAATGGCGGGAAGGTCGTCCACGCCCCACCAGCTGTCGTAGGTCCCGTCGTCATGGAAGGTGTACCACGGACGATAGACCGAGTCTGCGCTCTGGTAGGCACCAACGGAGTCCGGGTAGTTCCCGTACTTGTTGAAGTAGCGAGAATCGCAGCCGGTGTGGTTGAACACACCATCCAGAATCACGGAGATGCCCATCTCTTCGGCGTCCACGCACAGGCGGCGGAAGCTCTCCTCGTCGCCAAGCATGGGGTCGATGGCCATGTAGTCACCGGTGTCATAGCGGTGGTTGCTTGCCGCTTCGAAGATGGGGTTGAGGTAGATGACCGTCACGCCCAGGTCTTTGAGGTACCGCAGCTTCTCGCGGACGCCCTCGAGGGTGCCGCCATAGAAGTCCCATCGCCTGATGCGGCCGTTCTCGTCCTTGTCGTAGGTAGGCGGCGTCGACCAGTCATCGACAACGGCGCGACCGGGGCCTGCGATGTGCGGGCGCTCCATGGCAACGTCAACCCTATGACGCCAATCCGCCCCACGGGCAAAGCGATCGGGAAAGACCTGGTAGACAATGCCACCCCGGTACCAGTTGGGCTGGATTGCCCGCTGCTTGTAAACGGTTATCTGGAACGATGGTGGGTCGCCGTAGGCAAACGCGCCCTCGCCCGTAGTCCAACCGGGCTGCGCGCCATAGCGCCACACGGCGCCATCCGACGCCTCGATGTCGAAGCTGTACCAGATGATGCCGGTCTTGTCCGGGGTAAAGGTGACCGAGAAGTGCGTCACGCCGCCGCGCTTCTCGCCATGCATCTCAAGCAGGCGCTCGCCCACCCCATCCGTCCAGGTGCGAAGCGTGCAGAACACCACCTCATCGTCCCAGACGTCAATGCCTACAGTAACGGCGCCGCCCAACCGGACGGCGCCAAAGGGATTTCTGTACTCCCTCTCGGAGGTTACGTGACGTGCCTTCAAGCCTTACCTGTCTCTTCTCTTGTTGTACCGAATTACCTCGGGGTGAAGCCCGTGGTATATGTCCATGTAGTCGTTTGCGGCACGGCGCCAGCTGAAGTCCGTCGCCATTGCCTGAAGCATGAGCTTAGTCCAGAGCTCCTGGTTCGTCCAGAAGATCTCGCACGCCCCCAGGAGGGTATCGGCCATCTCGTCCGCGTTCATGTTGGAGAAGCGGAAGCCCGTTCCCTCGCCGGTGAACTTGTTGTACGGAACCACCGAGTCGCGCAGGCCGCCCGTCTCGCGCACGAGGGGAAGGGTGCCATAGCGCATAGCGATCATCTGAGAGAGACCGCAGGGCTCGAACTCGGACGGCATGAGCAGGATGTCACCGCCAGCGTACATGCGGTGCGAAAGCGCGTTGTCAAAGGCAATGCGGGCGCACATCATGTCGCCGTACTTCTGGTCGAAGTAGCGGAACGCCTCCTCCTGGTCCGCGTCGCCAGTGCCAAGGATGGCCACTTGGACGCCGCGCTGCATGATGCCGTCCATGGCGTAGCGGACAAGGCCCAGGCCCTTCTGGTTGGTGAGGCGGCCGATCATCACCACAAGCGGGCGAGTGGGATCCTGGCGCAGGCCAAGCTCCTCCTGGAGCGCGCGCTTGCACTCGGCCTTGTTGGCAAGGTCGTCGGCCGAGTAGTTTGCCGTGATCATGCCGTCGGTCTTGGGGTTCCAGATGCTCGTGTCGATGCCGTTGAGGATGCCGGTGAGAATGTTGGACCGCCTGCGGAAGATGGGGTCGAGGCCCTCGCCGTAGAACGGCATCTGCAGCTCGTAGGCATAGCTGGGGCTCACGGTAGTGAGGGCGTCCGCATAGCACAGGCCGCCCTTCATGAAGTTGATCGAGTCCCTGTCGCAGTAGAGCTGGTCACGAGCGGCGGGGATGTCGGCAAGGCCGAGGACGTCGGAGAGCATCTTGTCCCCGTACTGGCCCTGGAACTTGATGTTGTGGACCGTCATAACGGTCTTCACGTCGTTGCACTGCGGCGCGCCGCGATAAAGCTCACGGAGGAAGACGGGGCAGAGCGCCGTCTGCCAGTCGTTGCAGTGCAGAACGTCGCAGGCGAGCTCGGGCACCTTGACGATGGCCTCGCAGATGGCCTTCGCAAAGAAGGCAAAGCGCTCGCCATCATCAAAGTACCCGTAGAGACCGTCACGCTTGAAGTAGGCCTCGTTGTCCACAAAGTAGAAGTCGAGACCCTGGAGCTCGAGCTTCTCGATGCCGCAGTAGACGTTCCTCCACGCCAGAGGCACATAGAAGTCCGCGATGTGCTTCATGCGGTCCCGGTACTCCTGGGGGATGGTCCCGTACTTGGGCATGATTACGGCGGCCTTGGCACCGGCATGCTTGAGTGCGCGTGGGAGGGAACCCGCCACGTCACCCAAGCCGCCGGTCTTGGCGAACGGCACCGCCTCTGAGGAAGCGAAGAGAATCCTCAGCTTCCTGCGGTGTGCGCTTGTTGGCATGGTACCCACCTCTACTCGCGACCCTTTTCCTTGACGAGAACGTCCTCGGGCGTGCCGCGGAGCTCGGTGCCAGCGGGGACAAGGTTGTTCCTGTCGACAATCGCGTTCTCGACGCGAGCGCCACTCTTGATGACGCAGTCCTGCATCACCACGGAGCCGCGGATAGTGGCGCCGCTCTCCACGATGACGTTACGGCCAAGGATAGAGTCGCCCACGTTGCCAAAGATGCGGCAACCAGCGGAGACCAGCGAGTTTGTGACGTGGGAGCCAACCTCAAACTTGGCGGGCGACGTGTCGTGCGCCTTGGTCTTGATAAAGCGGCCCTCGGGGAAGAGTTCGGCGTTGATGCGAGGATCGAGTGCGTCCATGTTGGAACGGTAGTAGCTCTTCTTGTTGAACACCGCCGCAGCATAGCCGTCAAAGTTATAAGCCTGGACGTTCACGCGAGCGTAGTCGTTTGCCATGGCCTCGAAGAGGTCGAGGTAGTCGGTAGCGGCATACCAGTCGAACATGTCGAGCAGCAGCTGGCGGCTAATGACAAAGCAGTCGAGAAACGCGGTGTCGCCAAACGAGACGCCATGCTTCACGCCGTTGACGCGAGAGCCGTCGAGCTCGAAGCCGGTGACGTCGGCATCGTTACCGCTGGCCTGCTTGACGAGGACGGTAACGTCAGCGCCGGAAGCCACGTGGGCGTTGTAGAGCTCGTTAAGATCGATGTTGTACACAAAGTTGGCGGTCGAGAAGATCACGTAGTCAGACTTGGACCTCGTGAAGAAGACCTTGTTGTGAACGAGGTCGCGCAGCAGGAAGCGCGCACCCGTGCGAGAGGTGCCAAAGGCAGAACCGGGCAGGATGAACAGACCGCCGTTCTTGCGGTCGAGGTTCCAGTCCTTGCCAGATCCCACGTGGTCGATGAGCGAGCGGTAGTTATAGGGCATAACCATGCCCACGGTGCGCAGACCGGCATTGACCATGTTGGACAGGGGGAAGTCTACCAGGCGGTAGCGGCCGAGAAACGGCATCGATGCCACCGGGCGGCTCTCGACGAGCGCGCTCGGAGACTTGGCCGAGTAGTTGCACGTAATGAGGCCTATGACCTTTTCCATTGCTTACTCCCCCTTCCCGACAACGACGTCATTCCCAATGACGGCCGTGTCCTTCGTAGAGTCGACGCTACCGAGGTTCACGTTCTCCTCGACGACGGAGTTCTCGCCCAGGATCGCGCGAACAACGTGCGCGCCGTTCTTCACGACGGCACCGGGGAGCAGGACGGAGTCGACAACCGTGGCGTGCTCGCCAACGTAGACGTCGACCGAGAGAATCGAGTGCTTTGCCTTGCCGTAGACCTGCACACCGTTGGAGACCAGGCAGTCATCGACATCGCCATCACGACCCACATACGCGGGCGGCCTTGTGGAGGCGTTGCTCATGATGGGGAAGTCCTCGCTGTAGAGGTCAAAGGCGGGGTTGGGGCCGAGAAGGTCCATGCTCGTCTCGTGATAGCTCGAGATGGTGCCGACGTCGCGCCAGAAGCCGTTGAACTCGTAGGTGTACAGGCGCTTGCCGTCTGCCAGCAGCTTGGGGATGATGTTCTTCCCGAAGTCGTGCTCAGAGGTCTGGTCGACAGCGTCCTCCTTGAGGGAGCTCTTGAGGAGGTCGGCGTTGAAGATGTAGATGCCCATGGACGCGAGGTTCGAATCGGGCTTCTTGGGCTTCTCGGTGAACTTGAGGATGCGCTCGTCCTCGTCCTGGGTAATGATGCCAAAGCGCGAGGCCTCCTCCCAGGGCACCGGCATAACGGCGATGGTGAGGTCGGCGTTGTGACGCTTGTGGTTCTCGAGCATCTTGCCGTAGTCCATGCGGTAGAGCTGGTCACCCGAGAGGATGAGCACGTACTCTGGATCGTTCTGGTCGATGTAGCCCAGGTTCTGCGTCACGGCGTCCGCTGTGCCCTCGTACCAGGCACCGCCGGTCTGGGTGGCGTATGGCGGCAGGATCGAGACGCCGCCGTCGCGCTCGTCGAGGTTCCACGCCTCGCCGGTGCCAATGTAGGAGTGCAGCAGGTACGGGCGGTACTGGGTGAGAACGCCCACCGTCGAGACACCCGAATTCGCGCAGTTAGAGAGCGCGAAGTCGATTATGCGGAACTTGCCGCCGAACGAGACTGCAGGCTTTGCCACGTTGCTGGTAAGCGCGCCAAGCCTGCTGCCCTGCCCTCCGGCAAGAAGCATCGCTATGCATTCCTTCTTGCTCATAAGGTCCCCCATTCCCTTCTAACGTCCCAACACGTGCACACCATGTCTTCCACCCGCAGACCTGCGGGGTAGTTCCTAAGCCTCAATATGCCAGATGTCACTCATGTACTCGCGAATGGTTCGGTCACTAGAGAAGTATCCGGCCTTGGCGGTATTGTGCAGCGCCGCCTTGTTCCACACAGCACGGTCTCCGTAGGCGGTGGTGAGCTCGTCCCAAGCGTCAACGTAGGAGCGGAAGTCGCGCAGGACGAGGTCCGGATCGTTGCTCACCATGAGGTAGTCGCGGATGCTCTCGAAGTTGCCCGAGAGACGCGAGAGCGAGCCGTCGGAGAGCATGTCCACAACGCGGCCAAGGCGATCGCGGTCGGCGTTGTACTGATCCCAGGCGAAGTAGTGGCCAGAGGCGTGCAGGGCCTCGACCTCCTCGGTGCGAAGACCAAAGATCTTGATGTTCTCGTCGCCCACGAGCTTGGCGATCTCGACGTTGGCGCCGTCATAGGTGCCCAGCGTGATGGCCGCGTTCATCATGAGCTTCATGTTGGAAGTACCGGATGCCTCGGTGCCGGCAGTCGAAATCTGCTCGGAGATCTCGGCGGCGGGGTAGATGAGCTGCGCGCTCGACACGGCGAAGTTGGGAACGAAGGCAACCTTGATCTTGTCGTTCACACGCTTGTCGTTATTCACCACGTCGGCAACCGAGTTGATGAGACGGATGACCTCCTTTGCGAAGGTGTAGCTCTGTGCGGCCTTGCCCGAGAAGATGAACGCCGTGGGACGCGGGTCAAAGTGCGGATCCGCGAGGATGCGGTTGTAGACATCCAGAATCTTGAACACGTTGAGGAGCTGGCGCTTGTAGGCGTGGAAGCGCTTGACCTGCACGTCGAAGACCATCGAGCAGTCGAGGTCGACGCCGGAGGTCTCGCGAATGTAGGCGGCGAGGCGCTGCTTGTCGGTAAGCTTGGCCTTCTCCATCTCGTCCAGGAAGCCGGCATCCCCCTCGAATTTCGTGAGCTTCTCCAGCTCGAAGGCATCATCCAGCCAGCCCGTGCCAATGGCGCCGGAGATGAGACGCGCGTAGGAAGGGTTTGCCTCGGCGAGGAAGCGGCGATGAGACACGCCGTTTGTCTTGTTGTTGAACATCTCGGGGTAGAGGCGATAGAAGTCCTTGAGGACGCCCTCCTCCAGGATGCTCGTGTGGAGCGCGGAGACGCCGTTCACCGAGTGGCTAAAGATGACCGAGAGGTTTGCCATGCGAACCTGGCCGTCCCAGAGGATGGCCGTGTTCTTGAGCATCTCGCCCCAGTCATCAAAGGTGTGGGGGAAACGCTCGCGATAGCGGCGGTCAATCTCTTCGATGAACATGTACAGGCGAGGCATGAGAGCGCGGAAGGTGTCGATGGGCCACTTCTCCAGCGCCTCAGGCATGACCGTGTGGTTGGTGTAGGAGATGGTCTGCTTGACGATCTTGAAGGCAAGGTCAAAGTCGACGCCGCGCTCGTCCACCAGCAGGCGCATGAGTTCGGGACCACACATGGCGGGGTGCGTGTCGTTGGTGTGGATGGCCACGTGATCGCCAAGGTGCTCCCAGTCCGGGCCAAAGTCGCGCTCGTAGGTGGCGAGGATGGTCTGCAGCCCAGCAGAGACAAACAGGTACTCCTGCTTGAGGCGCAGGATCTTGCCGTGCTCGCCGGAGTCATTGGGATACAGAATCGTTGAGATTGCCTCGACGTCGGAGCGGAACTTGTTCGCCTTGGCATAATCGCCGGCGTTGAACGCGTCGAGGTCGAAGTTCTCCTCGTAGGGCTCGGCGCTCCAGAGGCGCAGGCGGTTCACCTTCTTGGTGCCATAGCCAACGATGGGCACGTCATACGGGACGGCGCGCACCTTCTCGCCGCCCTCCTGGGTAAACCAGTAGCGGCCCGTCTCGTCCTCGTGGCGTACCACCTGACCACCAAACTGGACAATCACCGTGGCGGAGTCGCGGCGAGACTCCCAGGGGAAGCCGTTCTCCAGCCAGTTGTCGGTCTTCTCGACCTGTCGGCCACCCTCGATGACCTGACGGAACAGGCCGTAGTGGTAGCGCATGCCATTGCCGTAGCCCGCAATGCCCTCGTGCGCCATGGAGTCAAGGAAGCAGGCGGCGAGACGGCCAAGGCCGCCGTTGCCCAAGCCGGGATCTGCCTCCTGGCGGCAGATGCTCTCGAGGGAGGCGCCCATGTCCTCTACACCCTTGGCAACAAGGTCATGGACTCCAAGGTTGAGCAGGTAGTTATCGAGCAGTGGCCCAAGGAGGAACTCGAGGGAGAAGTAGTAGACCTTCTTCTCGCCCCTCTGGTGCGTTGCAATGCCAACGTTGCGCGACTTCTTGGCGATGAGCGTTGCGAGCACCTGATAGCGCTCGAGCTCGGTGCAGTCCTCGAACTTCTTGCTGAGGTCTGCCATGCAGGCCTCGCGATACTGCTTCTCAAAATCTGCCGTGTCCTTAAAGATCATTTCCTGTGCCATGTGACTCCAATGTCATGTCCTGCGGGACGGGAACGTTCGAACATCACATGAGAACGTTCCCGTCTCATTATACGGATGCATTCGTCACGCACGTGTTGCCTGACAGTTTGGCGCGCGTGACGAATGAGGGCCTACTTGTCCTTTGGTGTCTTTGCCGAGGAGCGGCGCGCGGCAGGCTTCTTGGCTGCGGGCTTCCTGCTGGCGGGCTTCTTGGCTGCCGGCTTGGCGGCTGACTTGGCCGCGGGCTTGGCGGGCGCCTTCTTCTCGGCAGCAGCGGTCTTTGCCTCCGCCTTCTTTGCTGCAGAGGTCTTTGTGCGCGTAGAGGTTGCACGACGCTTCCTCAGCGCGCCGGTACGGTGCAGGATGAGGCCGCCGAGCGGAGGCACGCGCAGCACGACCGACTGCTCGCGGCCGTTCCACGGGGTCTCGCTGGTCTCGAGCTTGCCGATGTTCACCACGCCGGAACCGCCAAACTGGTCGGCGTCGGAGTTGAAGAGCTCCTCGTAGTAGCCCTCTTCGGGCACGCCAAGGCGGAAGTCCTCACGGGCGTTCACGTCAAAGTTGATGAGAATGACGAGGTCGTCCTTGGGGCTGTCGCCCCTGCGGATGAACGAGATGATCGACTGCTTGGCGTTGTCGGCGTCAATCCACTCGAAGCCGTCGCTCGTATAGGAGCGCTGCCAGAGCGCGGGGTGCGCGTTGTAGAACGCGTTAAGCGCCGCGACAAACTGCTGCTGGTGACGGTGGGTGTCGTACTGCTCGGCCAGGAAGTACTGGATGCCCTCGTAGTAGCGCCACTCGATGAACTGGGCGATCTCGTTGCCCATGAAGTTGAGCTTGCCGCCCGCGTGTGTCATCTGGTAGAAGGCAAGCGCCCTCATGCCTGCAAACTGGCGCCAGTAGTCGCCGGGCATGCGCGTGATGAGCGAGCACTTGCCGTTGACCACCTCGTCGTGGCTGAGCGGCAGCACGAAGTTCTCGTTGAACTGGTACATGGTAGAGAACGTAAGCAGCCTGTGGTTGCCCGGGCGATAGGGGAAGTCGGTCTGCATGTAGTGCAGCGTGTCGTTCATCCAGCCCATGTCCCACTTGAAGTTGAAGCCCAGGCCGCCGTCCTCGGGCGGGTAGGTCACGAGCGGCCACGCCGTGGACTCTTCGGCAATCATCGAGACGTCCGGGTAGTACTTGCCCACCGTGGAGTTGCACTGGCGGACAAACGCGATGGCATCGTCATCCTCCTCGGTGCCGCGCGAGTTGAACTTCTTGAGACGCGGGTCGTCCACGCCAAAGTTGAGGTAGAGCATAGAGGTGACGCCATCCATGCGGATGCCATCGGCGTGGTACTCGTCAATCCAGTAGAGCAGGTTGGAGATAAGGAAGGTGCGCACCTGTCCACGCGAGAAGTCGAACTTGTGCGTACCCCAGTTGGGGTGAACCTCGTTCTCGTAGAGCATCTCGCCGTTAAAGGCGGCAAGGCCCTGCTCATCGGCACAGAAGCCACCGGGCACCCAGTCGAGAATCACGCCGATGCCGGCCTTGTGGCAGGCGTCGACAAAGTGCTTGAACTGCTTGGGCTCGCCGTAGCGCGAGGTTGGGGCGAAGTAGCCCGTCACCTGATAGCCCCACGAGCCGTCAAACGGGTGCTCCATGACGGGCATGAGCTCGATGTGCGAGTAGCCCATGGTGCGCACGTAGTCCACCAGCTCGACGGAGAGATCGTCGTATGAGTAAAACTCGCCGCGCTGCGCGGGGAACGGATCGCCGGGGCCAGGGTAGGTGCCATCCGGACGGGGGTCTCCCTGCGGCTCATCCCCGTGGCGGCGCCACGAGCCAAGGTGCACCTCGTAGATGTTGAGCGGGGCCTTGAGCTTGTCTTCCTTTGCACGCTTGGCAAGCCACGCCTCATCGCTCCAGGCATAGCCATTGATGTCATACGTGCGCGAGGCCGTGCCCGGGGCCTTCTCGGCGAAAAACGCGTATGGGTCTGCCTTGTAGAGGCGCTTGCCGGAGTTTGTCTCGATCACGAACTTGTAGAGCGAGCCCATCTGGACGCCGGGGACAAAGCCCTGCCAGACATCGCCGGTCTTGGTCTTGGTGAGCGGATTGGCCCCCTCATCCCAGTTGTTGAACTCCCCAATCACGTGAACGCTCTTCACCTGGGGTGCCCAGACGGCAAAGTGGAAGCCCTCGGTGCCGTTCTCGTCGACGGCCTGATGCGCACCCATCTTGTCGTAGCTGCGGTACCACTCGCCCTTTGACCGCAGGTAGAGGCCGTCGTCGCTCAAGTACAGAG
>CAJMLD010000017.1 GCA_905214175.1 uncultured bacterium | reverse complement strand
AGCTTGGGGTCGTTCGAGAGCATCTTCGAGAGCTGCTGACCCTTGTAGACCGGGAAGCCCAGGACACGGTTGGCGTCGTTGATGGCCTGCTTGGCCTTGATGGTCGAGTACGTGATGACCTTGCACACGTGGTCCTCGCCGTAGACGTCGCGCACGTGCTGCAGGACGTCCTGGAGGTGCTCGTCGTCGAAGTCCATGTCGATATCGGGCATCTCGGAGCGCTGCGGCGAGAGGAACCTCTCGAACATGAGGCCGTTCTCGAGCGGGTCGAAGTTCGTGATGTTCATGGCGTACGCGACGATGGCGCCGGCGGCAGACCCGCGGCCGGGACCCACGCCGATGCCGTTGTCCTTGGCCCACTGCACGTAGTCCTGCACGATGAGGAAGTAGTTCGCGAAGCCCTTCTCGGTGATGATCTTGTACTCATGCTCGAAGCGGTCTTTGACGTTCCAGCCACCGATGGTGAGATTGCGCCAATTCTCGCCATAGCGCTTGGCAAGGCCCTTCTCGCACTCCTCGCGGAAACGCTCGTCGGCCGTCTCCCCAGGGCGAAGGCCAGGGTACTCGGGCAGGTACATGTGGGTCCAGTCGAGCTCGTAATTGCACTTGTCGGCAATCTCGAGCGTGGTGTCGCAGGCCTCAGGGCACCAGGAGAAGAGCTGGCGCATCTCGTCCTCGGACTTCATATAGAACTCCGAGCCCTCCATGCGCATGCGGTTGGGGTCGTCGAGCGTGGTTGCCTTGCCTATGCAGGAAAGGATGTCCTGCGTGGGGGCGTCCTCGCGCGTGAGGTAGTGGAAGTCGTTGGTGGCAACAACCTTCACGCCCATCTCGTGCGCCATCTTGACCAGGTACTCGTCGAGCTTGCGGTCATCCCATCCATTGCGGAAGGTGAGACCGTGGTCCTGTATCTCGATGTAGAAGTCTTCGCCAAAGACGTCACGGAAGGTCTCTGCCCATCTGCGCGCGCCGTCAAAGTCACCGTCCAGGATGCACTGGGGAATGATGCCCTGGACGCAGGCGCTCTGGCAGATGAGACCCTCGTGGTACTCCTTGAGCATGTCGAGCGTGGTGCGCGGCCGGTAGTACATCATCTCGTGGCCGGCAGCCTTGGACATGCACTTCACCAGGTTGTGGTAGCCCGTCTCGTTCTTGGCGAGGAGGATGAGGTGGTAGCGGCGCTGCTTGGTGCCGCGCTCGATGCAGTCATCGGTAATGAAGTAGGCCTCGCAGCCAAAGATGGGCTTCACCTTGAGGCGCGGGCGGTTTGCCTGGACCGCAGCGAGGTCGTGGCCGGAGGACTCCCACACGGCCACGTCGCTTGCCCACTGGTCATGGATGCGATCGAAGTAGCTCGCGTCGTCCGCGTCTGGCTCGGGCTCCTCGAGGTCCCAACTCTTCTTGAAGCACTCGACGTCATGGCGCCACTGCTTCATGTTGGCCTGGCCATCGTTGTACTTACGGCATTCCAGGTCGAGGTTGGGGATGCCAAACATGTAGCCGTGGTCCGTAAGGGCAACGGCGGGCATCCCCTCGTCAATGGCGCGCTTGACCATGCTGGGAATGGGCGTGGCGCCGTCGAGAATCGAGAAGTCCGAGTGATTGTGTAGGTGAACGAATGCCATGTGTTCTCCATACCGGGTGATGCTGTGGTGTTTGGCACAGCATAGCAGAAGGAATGCGGCGCGAGCTTTGACCTATACCCCACTCTACCTGCGGCAATAACGTTGCCGCAGGTAGAAATCGAGCAGAGGCTCCACACGTTGTTCGGGTTTGTGACAGGTGCGCGAAGGCTATCCCATGCGCGGCGGGTGCACAGCGTCAAACTCGTAGGGCACCACCACGGGCTGGCCGGGCGCGTCCGTGCGATCCAGTTCGACGCACACAAAGCGGCAACTCACCGAGGCGAAGCCAAGCTCCATGAGGACGTGCGCGTAGAAGTTTGCCTGCATCTCGTGGCGCAGGTGAAGAGCGCGAGCGTCCAGACCTCGGTCACCCGTCTTGTAGTCCACCAAAAACGCATGGTCAGAGCCGGGGTCTGTGGAAAGAAGGTCGATGGCCCCCTCAACGTAGCCCCCATAGGCGGAGTCCACGCGCTGGAAGAAGGGGACCTCCGCACGCACGAGGGCATGCGAGAGCGCCTCCTTCCGCACATCCGAGCCCCACCAGCGCGCAAGCGCTCCGTCGAGCCTGCCGCCCGCCCGCTCTGAGAGGTGCCAGAAGCGCTTGGTGGCCGCAATGCGCTCCGGAAGCGGGAAGCGCTGGCCCCCCTCGACCATGGCCTGGGCAAGCTCGTGGAAGGCAGACCCCAGTCCCGTGGCCTTGTCGGCGTCCCCCACCACCGGTGCGCCCTCCTGCATGGAATCGCGCTCGGCGCGCGAGGGCAAGGCTGCCACACCGGTGACGGGACCCGCATCATCCAGCGACGCGGCGTCCGCAGCCGAGAAGTCGCCGAGCATCTGCGCGTGGGCACTCGAGTAGCTGAAGACGCCTGCACGGGGTCGCCACATGGTGACGGCAGGCGTCGCGGGATCTGGGTCTGGCGAGACAAGCGAGAAGCCCGCAGGCTCCGGAACCTCGATGGTGGCGCCGATGCCTATGACCTCGTCCGTGTTTGCGACGGTGCCGTCGAAGAAGCTGCCGGCGGAGTCAAGCGTGGCACCCTTTCCCCCGTTTTCCTCGCATGGCTCAAGGGAGACGCACCTCAGCCGCCCCGGCTCGCTTCCGCCGTACTCGACCGAGCTCACACCCGGCGCGGGCGCAGACGTTCCCACAAGCGCCTCAAGGACATTCGCAGCGAGCGTCGGCGAGGCGCCCGATGCGGACTGCGTGACGCCAACCCCCAAGACCAGCGCCTCCCTCGCACGCGTGAGCGCCACGTAGAGCAGGCGGGTCTTCTCGGCAGCCTCCTGCTCTGCGCTATCCTCGGTAAGCGAGAGAAGCCACTCCGCGCAGCTGCGGGGGTTCTCATCCGCGGTGAGGTCCTTGGGGACCTTGAGGCCCTTGGGCTTCACGATGATGCCGCGTCTGCGAGCGTCCACGCGACCGGTGACCACAGAGCCGGAGGGACGCGGGTTGGCCCAGCATTCGGCAATGGCAACAATGGGGAACTCGAGCCCCTTCGAAGCATGCACGGTCATGATTTGCACCTGGTTGGAGGATCCTCCCGCAAGAGAGGCGGGGGGCACCTTAGCGGCCTCGAGCCAGAGGTCAAATTCAAGCGCGGCCCGGGCCGGGCCAAGGCCCAGGTCCTGCGTGAGCTCGCGAATGTAGCGCACCGCGGCAAGGACGTTTGCCTCCTGCGCAAGGCCATCCGTACCCGACTCCTCCAGCCGACGAAGCCATCCCGACTCGCGCACCACCTGCAGGCAGACGTCAGCCACGGGATGCGTGCGCAGAGCCAGGCGCGCGCGAGAGAGAACCTCGTGCGCAGCCCTCAGACGAGGAGACGGCTCTGCCTCGCCATAGAACGACATGGTCTGAAGGCCGCGGTCGATGGCGCGCTTGGTGGGGGCGTCGACCATGTCCTGCCTGCGCGTCCCCAGCTGGACAAAGTCGTTGGCGTCGAGCTCGAACATGGGCGATGCCAAAAGCGGAAAGAGGCCCGACTGGGTGTCGTGGGGGTTGGAAAGGGCGTGGAGCAGGGCGGCCATGACCTTGACCTCAGAGGTACGGGTGAAGGTCGAGCCTCCGGTGACCACGCACTCGAGGCCATGCGAGCGCAGGGCGTCGATGTAGAGGTCGGCCTTGCCGGTGGCGCCAAGGAGCAGCGCCATGTCAGATGGGCTCTGTCCAGCCGCGGCGTACGCCGCAAGACGGTCTGCGATCTGCGTTGCGCACGTGGCAGAGGCAAGCGCTGCCATGCCTCGCCTGGCTAGCGTCACCTCGACGTCCACGCGCGGAAGGCCGCGAGCCCGGTAGCCATCCTTGCGCTTGGGGTTAGGCTCCAGGTGCATGAAGCCGTCGACCACACCGCTTGGGCCACCGCACACGGCATCCACAAACGAGAGGACGTCGGCGTGGCTGCGGTAGTTCACGTCCAGGCGCACGTGGTCCTCCTGTGGGACCTCCTCCCCTCGCGCGCGGAACACGCCCACGTCCGCGCCACGGAAGCGGTAGATGCTCTGCTGGGCATCGCCCACCGTGGTGAGATGTTTCGCGCCGTCACCAGACAGGAGCGTAATGAGCTCGAGCTGCCGGGCATCGGTGTCCTGCGACTCGTCGACCATCACGAGCCTGAAGCGACCGCGGTAGTCGGCGGCAACCACGGGGTTGTCGCGCACGGCGTGAAGAGCGAGGGAGACAAGATCATCGTTGTCGAGGACAGACTTCTCGCGCTTGAGCTGGAGGTTCCGCTCGTCGACCTTGCGCGCCAGGTCGATGAGGGCGTCTGCCAGCGGCGCGGTGCCCGCAAGCGCGGCTTCGAGCGTAGCCTCGCCCAGGGCGCGCTTTGCCTCGGGCACCAGCTCCTTTATCGCCTTCGCCCGCGCGCTGGGAAGCTTCACCCCGGCAAGTGCTGCTGCCGCCGCCTCCGGTGTGCGCTGCCCCGGAGACGCAGAGAGAAACTTGTCGAGGGCCCCCAGGCTTGTCATGACGGCCTCGCGCGCAGCAGGTGAGATACCTGACTGCGCCCCAAGCGCACCGATGGCCTCCCTGAGGCGTGCAATCGACCCCTCGACGTCCGGCTCCCCCACCGTGACAAGCGAATCGAAGCCGTCTGGCGAGGAGTGCGCAGCATTCACCACGTTCAGGACCATGGATACCACGCCAAAGGGCGTAGCCCCTCCAAGAGTGCCGTAGCCGTACTCCTCAAAGGCGTGGCTGAGCACCTCGTTTGTATGGTCGTGGCTGGCGGTGCCTACGACCTCCTCTGTTGCCTGCTCGAGAAGGGCGCGCGCCTCGTTGACGCCAGCAACCTTGAACGAGGGGTCTATCCCCAGGTCAAGCGCATGACGCTTGAGGATGCGCGAGCACATCCCGTGGATGGTGCTGATCCATGCGGAGTCGACCATGAGCGACTGCTCACGCATGCCCGCCTGGCGAAGTGTCGAGCGGACTCGTTCCTTGATCTCGCGTGCGGCGGCGTTGGTGAAGGTGATCACCAGGACCTGGCTTAGGTCGTCCACAAACGGAGCGTCTCCCACGCCGGAACCCGGCGAGAGGGCCCACGCAATCCTGCGCGTGAGGGTGAACGTCTTACCCGAACCAGCGCCGGCCTCGACAAAGACCGGCCGGTCGAGCGTCGAGACAATCTGGCGCTGGCGCTCATTGAGGGTGGAGAGATCTATGCCTGACACTAGGAGAGCCTCCTCTCGCAGTTCATGACGGGACAGTACGAGCATGCCGCGGCGTCGAGCGGGTTTGCCTCAACGTTTCCGGCAAGGAGCTGAGCCACCTTCTGGGCGATTGCCGCCTCGGTGGCATCCAGGTACGCCTCCATGCCTTGCTCGCCCTCCATGCCGTAAGAGTCACTGTCGCCAATCGCATACGCGGCGAGAGAGCTGTCCCTTAAGGGGGCATGACTTCCAAGCACGCGGTCGAGTGAGTTCTCCAGAATGGCGCCACCCACGGCATGACTCCCACGCGTTCCCAGATAGACCGCCGCCCTCACCTTGAGTTCCGGGTGCGTACGGCGCACCACCTGCCCATAGATGAGCGACTGGACGCGACGGGGCAGACCGTAGGGCGCGGCGTTCTTCTCGTCTGCCTCCCCCTCTGCCTCGACCGCGCTAACGGGCGTCACGCCGTATTCCTTGGCAAAGCCAATGGGGCCCTTGTGCTTGTAGTCGATGACTACGGCCTGCTGGTGAGCGTCAACGTCCACGCGGTCGATGGTGCCGCAGATCCACGCCCCCGCGTACTCCACGGGCTCGCTCTGCGTGCCAAAATCCCACTCGAAGAAGCGCGGCTCGAAGCCAACGAAGAGGCCCGCCTCGTAGTCGAGCGCCGTCTCAAGGTCATGCCTAAGCTGTGCCAGCTGTGACTCGTCTGCGGAGTTGTGGGGAACAAAGGCCTGGTAGCGGCTGCGCTTGCCCTGCCTCAGGCTCTGGTGGCGCAGGTGCTCCTCAAACTCGGCGACAAGGACCTCGTGCGCGTGGGCAAGGCCCTCGGGGTCATCCTCGAGCACGCGGGAGCCAGGAAGCATGACCCACGGGTCGAGCGGGGCGCCCGCCGCGATGCCCGAGCGCTCGCGCGCCTCGGCAAGCAGGCGAGCGTGCGTGACCTCAAGGACGCGGTGGGCAAAGGTTCCCATCTCCATGGGGCCAAAGCCGGCGTCGGAGTCCTGCAGGCGCAGGCGACGCAGGCTAAACCACTTGTACGGGCACTCGAGGTACGACTCTATCTGCGAGGCGGAGAGGAGCGGCTTTCCCTCGACGAGGTCAACCCTACCCGTGGGTGGCACAACCACGAGGGCCGCATTGGCTCCAGAGATGCTGCCGGCGGGAGAGGGGTCGCTTCTACCGACGACGGGCATGCCGTGCCCGCTTGTGCTCAGGTTTGCGTCTGCCTTGTCCTCGCCAAGCGACCGCGTGGGAAGGGCCTTGTCCTTGTCATCAGCTGCCTCGCCATAGCAGGAGAGAAGCTCCGTGAGCATGACAGCGGGGTAGCAGGGGCTGCCCGAGCCGTCCACCCCGCATCTCTCCGCGATGAGCATCCGTCGAGGAACGCGCAGCATGCGCCAGAAAACTGAGCGCTCATGGGCAGACGGGTCTGCCTTTGGCTCAATGCCCAGTCGCTCGAGAAGCGCCGAAAGAACGTCGTCCCCGTTTCCCACCGGCCACTCGGCCGAGGTCATGGAGCACGAGACAAGGGCGTCCGCTGAGAGGGGCGCAAGGCCCGCCGCACGCGAGCGACCATAGATTCTGCAGCGGCAAGCGTTGTCGCCTGCCCAGGCACCTGGCCGCACGATGACGCTCGTCTGGGACATGGCCTGTGCACAGAGCTCGACCAGCGTAGAAAGCGAGACATGACTTTCGGCCTGGGGGTCTGCTGTTATCCCCAGGTCCTTGAGAGTGCCTGCTATGCCCAGCACCGCGTCCAGGACGCCGATGGCGCGCTCGTCGGCGAGGCGATTATGCTCCGGCGCAACGGGGACCAGCTCAAGGCCAGTCTCGTCGGGCACCAGGTCTGCCGGTGTGAGCTCCTTGTCCTGCAGGTAGGGGGCGAGAAGCTTCGACGCCGCAGAGCCCACGCGCCCGCGCAGGAGCTCCCTGGTGGCCGCAGCAACAGGCGCACTCGTAGCCTTGGGGTTCTGGAGCGTCTCGAGGACGTCCGCGGGAGTGAGCAGTCGGTCTGAGCGCCATGCGCGGTCAAGCGAGACGGCACGCTCGGTGGGAACGTGTGCGACGTCCTGGCGTAAGAAGTCAGCCAGCGCACGTGGCGGCCACCAAGACATATCGCCCAAGACGATGCGCTCGCCCTCGGGGCTCTGCTGTGACGGAGGCCAAGTTGTCGCCAGCTCGGAGAGCTGCGCAACCGAGCTAGCAAACTCGAGAAAGGCCCTACCAGCCTCGAGACGATCAACGCGGGACGTAAGCTCCGCCTCGCAGGTCACGCCACGCGAGAAGAGCTTGGGAGAGAGCTCGCGCCAGGCGCGCTCGGGATCTGCCGCAACTACAACCACGTCCCGGGCACCCGCCTCCGCAAGCTCGACGACGCGAGCCGCGACGAGCTCTGACTCGGCTAGGGGGCCGGCAGGCACGAGAAGCTCCACCGCACCGGAAGACACGACTCCCGGCTCGATGCCAAAGATCGAGCGGACTATGCCCTGGAGCTCCGAAGCCCTTGCGTTGCTCGCCCCAGGCTCAGAGGCGTTCCCATCCGCCCGAGAAACGCTCCCCCCGCGCGCAGCGACCGCCTCCTCGATGAGCGCGATGGTCGTGCCCTGAGCCGCGAGGGCAGCGTCGTTACCCGTCTGGGCGACGATCGTAACCTCACCTGCGCAGGCAAGGTCTGCCAGAAGTTCGCGCGTGGCGCGAGAAGCCTCGCCCAAGCCAGCCACGCACACGCACCCCGGGTCAACAAGTCCTCGCGCCAGGGCGTCAACGACCTGCGCCATGGCCTCGGACTCCTCCACGTATCCCGCATCGTGAATGATGCGCGCATACTCCCCCGCAAGCGCAACGAGCCCCACCTCGGCATCGGTGAGTCCGGCTTCGTGGCAAGCAAGCTCGCTTGGCTCGCCCGCGGGATCGAGGGGAAGCCACGGCAGCGCCCCGCGTACCAGCGACGAGAGAAGCTGAACCGTACCCACGTTGAGCGACACACCGCGGCGGCGCGACTGGGGTGCCTGCGCAATGGCACGCTGCACGGCAATGGTCCTCACAAGGGGCTCGACCACGTGCGTTCCGTCTCCCCAGACCTCCCAGCGCTCCTTTGCCCACGCAGCGGGCGTGGTTACGGTCACACCAAGCGAAAGTGCGGGATACGCCGAGAGCTCCTTCTGAGCGACGAGCTGATCGGCAAAGCTCGCGACCAGAAGTGTTGCCGCACCGTGTGCACGCAGCGCCTCCTCTAGGCATGCACGAACCTCGGCGCTCGCCAGGCACTCATCGGAAGTCGTCGCAATGTGAAGCATCCTAGCCCTTGTCTCCCTGCATGTCCGAATCCCAGTCCTTCTCAACCCCGGCGAGTCCCGCGGCTCCGTCCAAGCGTTCCAGCACAAGACGGTAGCCGCCACGCTCGCCCCGCAGGCACTTTGAGACACGGCTCACCGTGGTGGACGATGCCCCGGTGGTGCTCGAGACGTCTACGTAGGACCTCCCAGACCGCAAGAGCGTTGCCACCTCAAGGCGCTGCGCGAGGTCGCACATCTCGTGTGGGCTGAGCAGGTCAGCGAGGAAGGCGACGGCCTCCTCTGGTGTCTTCACGAGACACACGGCCTCGCAGAGCCGCTTCGTCTCCTCGGGGTTACTCGCGTTGTCACGCGTTCTACTGTCTCGCGCCATCCACACCCTCCCGCGCCACTTTGTGCCAACGTACAGCGTCACGTGCGTGGAAAACACTTTAGCGCATCAAAGTGCCGAGGGGACGACGCCGTCATCGCGCGTCGGTGACGTAGACGCCCACACGCACCTGCTTCCACGGGTCGGCGTCCGCCTTGACCTGTAGAACCCGGACTTCAAAAACGTCCGCGTGCCCAAAGCGGCACATGAGCGACACAATGCTGTTCTCGTCAGCAGGAACGTACCCCAGCCTCAGGCCATCAAAGTAGACGCCCACGGCATCGGGATCATGCGGGTTGTCCGGCTCAGGGACAAGCACGAGGCCAGACTCTCCCGGCTTGAGGCTGGATAGGGCAAGCGCGCCATCGTAGTACTGGAACCCCGCAATGAAGAACGACTGGATGAGACGAGAAGGTTCGTACATGGTTTCCTCCGTTCCGGGCCCCTTGGGCCACTCTCTCTGCGTTAACCGCAGTATGGAACAGGGGCGCGACATTAATTAGAGCCTCAGCGAGGAGAGGCTCCTTCCCCGTCACCAGGCAACGTGGGACCGGGCGTCGGAGCATCCGTATCCTTTCCCACGTGCTTCTCGTCCCTCTCGCCAGTCTCGCTCTCGCCTACCGGTCTGCGCTGCGGAAGTATTGCCCCCACGGCGTTCAGGGCCGCACGTGTAGCGCTTGCGACTGCCGCCACCGTGGCGTCCCAGGTCTTGTCGGCGGCAACTTGCACCAGCTCGCCGAGAAGCTCCTTGGTGCGGGGGTCGGCATCCCTCAGGGCGGCGAGCACGCGCTGGGCGCCTGCAGGGTTGCCCACGACCTCGTCGAAGGTTGTCGCTCCCCCGGCCTCGAAGGCGTCGAAGACCTGACGCGTGAAGAGCTCGCGGTCGGCAAGGTTGGCCCCGCGCATCCACTTGTCAAAGATGGCGTTCACGAGTTTGCACTGGGGGAGCAGGTCGTCCGCCTCGTCCAGGCAATCGGCGTGGACCTGCCAGGTTGTGGGGTCATGCTGGAGGGCACCGTCACCGGTACTCCGCACGATGGTCTTGGGCTCGGCGGGGTCGTCGAAGAGCATGCCCACCACGCTGTAGGTGGGGACAATCCGCACGAAGCGCTCGCCGTACACATCATGGCAACTCAGGGGCACGACCTCCGGCGCCATGAGGGGGCCGTCGTTTGAGTAGACGCGTTCAATCACGTTACGCAGATCGTCGGGCAGCAGCACCGCCGAGAAGCTCGCAAGGTTGCCACCCTTCGAGTGGCCGCCCACCATGAGGCGCACGCCCTCGGCCTTGGCACGGCGTGCCTGTCTCAGAAGGTACTCCGCCGCCAGGCGCTGCGCCTCCGTGACCTCAAAGCTCAGCATGAAGTCCTCGCGCCAGCCAACGAGGGAGTTGTCTGTCCCCCTGAACGAGACGAAGCGCGTCCCGCCGGGAAGGTCCACCGTGAGCGCGGCAAACTGGAGGTCGCGGTCGTGGTCGAAGACATCCACGTAATCCTCAACACCGGCCTGTCCAAAGCGCTTGGACGCACCGAGGAGCCGCAGATAGCGCTCGTCGATCTTGGCAAGCGAGCGCACGTAGGGCGAGACGTCGCCATCTGCGCGATCGAGCAGGGCATCGCATGCGTACGAGATGGTGACCGGCCCCTCCCCCTCCCCGGGAACGATGCCCGAAAAGTCGACATAAGAGAGAACCGAGAGAACCAGGCCGTCGACCACGTTGAACTGCCGCTCTCCTAGCGTTATGTCAGCGCGAAGGTCAAGGTAGTCGTGGATGTTCGCCATGGGCGTCCCTCCGTGCAAGGCTAGACGAGCAGTTGGTATGAGGCAGTATGCCACGGAAGCATGACCGCCGCGAGAAGGCTACGGGCAAAAACTGCGGGGAAAACTGCGGCTTAATTGCAGTGCCGAGAAGAGCCACAAGCCTTCTACCTGCGGTTCTTCTCGGCAAAGTAGCTTTCGGACTGCAATTAAGTCGCAGTTTTCGAGAGTGAGGGTCGAGGGACCCGCTCGAGGCGGGGGCCGCCGGCCGGGCTACTAGCTGGTACGCCCGGCGAGAACAACAACGGCCCGGCCGGGGTGACCTCGGCCGGGCCGCGCGCGATACGTTCTTCTCGCCTACGCCATGACCTTGCGGAACAGAGCCTTGATCGTCTCGTGATCAGCGGGCTTTGGCGTGCCGGGGAAGCAGGCGTCAGCGGCTGCGTCGTCTGCAAGCTGGTCAAGATCAGCCTCCACCAGGCCGTTGCAGGTCTTGGGGATACCCACGTCCTCGCCGAGCTTGGCGACGGCAGCAACCACGTTCTTGTTCACCACGTCGATGGGGTCGGTATCCCAGCCGGCCACGTCCATCACGCGGCCAATCTCGCGGTAGCGCTCGCCACAGGCGTCGGCGTTGTACTCCATGCACACGGGCAGGAGCATTGCACAGGCAACGCCGTGCGGGGTGTCGTAGTGCGCCGAGAGGGTGTGAGCCATGGAGTGGACGATGCCCAGGCCAACGTTGGAGAAGCCCATGCCAGCGATGTACTGACCAAGTGCCATCTCCTTGCGACCCTCGCCCGGCTCCTTGGACTTGGCCTCTGCCACGGCCTCGCGCAGGTTGTGCGAGATGATGCGGATGGCCTCGAGGTGGAACATGTCCGAGAGCTCCCAGGCACCCTTGGTGGTGTAGCCCTCGATTGCGTGGGTGAGCGCGTCCATACCAGTCGCCGCGGTGAGGCCAACGGGCATCGATGCCATCATGTCAGGGTCGACAACGGCAACCTCGGGGATGTCGTTGGTGTCCACGCACACGAACTTGCGGACCTTCTCGGGATCGGTGATCACGTAGTTAATCGTGACCTCGGCCGCGGTGCCTGCCGTGGTGGGCACGGCGATGGTAAAGGTGGCGTGATTCTTGGTGTCCGCCACGCCCTCGAGCGAGCGGACGTCCGCGAACTCGGGGTTCTCATGGATGACACCGATGGCCTTGGCGGTGTCCATGGAGGAGCCGCCGCCGATGGCGATGATGCAATCCGCGCCGGAGTCCGTCATGGCAGCCACGCCATCCTGCACGTTCTTGATGGTTGGGTTGGGCTTAATCTCCGAGTAGACCACGTAGGGGAAGCCCGCCTCGTCGAGAAGGTCGGTCACCTTGGCAGTGACGCCAAACTTCACGAGGTCGGGGTCGGAGCAGACAAAGGCCTTGGTGAGGCCGCGACGGCTCAGCTCGCCGGGGATTTCCTTGATGGCCCCGGAGCCGTGATACGAGATGGTGTTGAGGACAAAGCGATTAACCATAAGTTCTTCCTTCCCGTTTGATACCGACGACGTTCATGCCGCGCGGACAGGTAACGTTAAGCTATCTACCCAACGGGCCCGATACCAAACGGTCATCTAAGATCCGGCCTTCATAGGAAGAAGCTCTTCAGTGGACGGCACCTCCCCTACCCCTGCGCGGCCACCGCCAGGGAAACAACGCAGATGGCGACTAGCCCAACCACGATGGCCCAGCTGGCAGGCCTTCCCATGTTGAGCGTCCAGCCAATCCCAAAGCGCTTGGGCACCACTACTGACGGGTCTTCTCGGTTGACGTAGAACACGCCTCCATACCATCGGTCGTCCTCGTCCGCGGGAAGCGCGAGGTCCTCCGGCAGCCGCGCAAGGAGCCTCGTGCCGTTCTGCCCATAGCGAACGGCCAGGACCAAGCAGGGGACGAGAATTGCCAGCGTGACGGCCGTGATCGCCGTGGATGCAACGTGCAGCGAGACCCATCCCACCTGGGATGCCTCCAGCACCATCCCGGACGCGTTCAGTGCCAGGCCCATCCACACGCAGCACACGCTCCAGGCGTGCACGTAGGCACCGTAGGCGAAGGCGCTCGACGCCGGATGTCGCGGGTCCACGGGACGCTTTGACCGCAAGATCATGGCGTGGGCAACGGTCATCGTACCTGCCATCGCCAGCTGGAACAGAATCGGTAGGAGCATCGTGAGAACGGACTTCTCAGCCCAGCCGTTCACGACTCCGTCCAAGCCCTCGTGGATGGGAATGAGGTCCGGCGCCCCGTCGTAGCCCAGCGCTGCTATGAGCAACGATGCGGCTATGGGCAGCAAGTTGAGAAGCTCCCAGCTCAGCGACGCCGGCATGGGAACGCCGTCACCGACCAACATTGCCGCGTGCTCCTGGGCTGAGGCTACCCAGCCGCGGACCTTCTTGAGGCTACGCACCCTGTCCCTGCAGCGCAGCATGAGGAGGTAGCCCACGAGCACCAGGGCTGCGGTCGCCACACAGATGACAAGTGCGGCGGTGTATTCATCAGCCGCGGCGAACGCATAGATAACCAAGCCGGTGAGCGCGGCGGTTAGGACGAGCATCCACTGTGAGTAACCACGCTTGAGCGAACGTACTTCTGGGTCGCTCGCCGCCGCGGTGGGAACGCTCACCGCGAAAAGCTCGCTCTTCGACGTGATCCAGGGAGTCAGGGCGAAGACGATGCCGCACGCTGGCACCAAGACGAGAATCATGACCACCTCAAGGATAGACTCAGCGCTCATCCGTACCAGCCCCTTTGACTAAGGTCTTCTCCGTCTGGAACGCGGCGCGCGCCTGGCGGGCCGCCTCCTCCACAAACGCAGACTCCGAACCCCCGCGAGCCCGGAAGGCTACCGCTAGTCGCCTCAGCTCTTTTCCCATGAGCCAGTCCTGCTCGGCCGTGAGATGGTGCACGGGCGAATCCCGTATGTCTGCGACAAAGGCGCCAGACCGACCGCGCATGATGAGGTAGCCCTCGTCGCGCAGGACGGCATACGCCTTGTTCACGGTATGGAGGTTCACACCAAGGTCGCGCGCAAGCGAGCGCACCGAGGGGAGAGGTTCCCCGGGAGACAGCTCACCCGTGGCGATGGCCCCTATCACCTGTGTGCGAATCTGCTGGTAGATGGGATCCTCTGACATCTGGTCTATCACGATGGGCATGGCAAAGCCCCCTCCGCGGCGACAGCATTTGTTCTATTTGGACTATAACAGATAGAACAACCCTGTCAACCAGACGGAGGAGGCCCGACAACAATCGCCAGCAATACGCGTCCTACTGCTTCGAGATCCTGAGTACGGCCTTGATGGCATTGCCGCTAGACGTGTCTTCAAGAGCCTTGTCAATCTCGGAGAAGTCGTAGAACGAGAGGATCTTGTCCACGGGGAAGCGACCCTCCTTGTACCAGCGCACCATCTGCGGGACGAAGGTCTTGGGATCTGACTCTCCCTCGCAGGTGCCCTTCATGGTGCGCATGGGCATCATGATGTCGCCGCCAACGTCAAAGTGGTCTATACAACCTGCTGCCGCAACAGGCAGGAACATGCCATGGTACTTGAGGCTGCGGATGGCGTTAACCATCATGTATTGGTTGCCGGAGGTGTCCAACGTGACGTCGACGCCGGCAGGGCAGATTCCGTGGACCGCCGCCGGGACGTCGTCCACCTCCTTGCGGTTAATGGCGTGGGTCGCGCCAAGCTCGCGGGCAAGGGCCAGGCTCTTGGAATTGCCTCCCACCGCGATGATGACCTTGGCTCCCGCTACGGCCGCGCCCATGATGGCCGACATTCCCACGGCACCGCAGCCGAATACGGCGACGGCGCTTGTCTCGTCCACGTGAGCCACGTTGATCATGGCACCGGCGCCCGTCTGCACGCCACAGCCCAGAGGCGCAACAATACCCAGGTCAACGTCATCGTCAACCTTGCAGACCGATGCAGCGTTGGCCACCGAGTAGGTCGCGAACGAAGACTGTCCAAAGAACATGCTCACGTCGTGGCCATCCTGGTGCAGGCGGGTCGTACCGTCCGTGGCAACGCCGCCAAAGTTAATCTGGTTGAAGTTCTCGCAGTAGTACGGCTCGTGCGCCTGGCAGGCCGGGCAGGTGCCGTCGAAGGCGTAGGTGATGCCCACGTGGTCGCCGGGCTTGAGGTCATCAACGTTGGCGCCCACGCACTCCACGATGCCAGCGCCTTCGTGGCCCAGTACCAGCGGCAGCGCGATGGGCACGCCCTGTGAGCGGCCAAACTCGTCGGTATGGCAGATGCCAGAGGCAACGTTGCGCACGAGAACCTCGTTGTCCTTCGGCTCGTCCAGCTCGACGTCCTCCATGCAGTACGGACCGTTCTTCTCGTGCATGACCAAAGCCTTGATTTTCATAGACGCCCTCCCGCGACTGCTTGGATTGCGAGGCCTCTCCCCACTTACCTAACGACTATATGCCACGAGAGCGCGCCGCACGCGACGTTCCGGCAGAAGGCGAGAGGAGATGGCATAACGGAATTTACCTGGGTGTTATCTGAATTTTTGACCACCATAGATTCGTCATAGATAGGTG
>CAJMLD010000016.1 GCA_905214175.1 uncultured bacterium | reverse complement strand
GACCGCAGGTGCGCGACCCATCTACATGGACGAGTTGGGCATAGACCTCGTGGCTTTTACGGGGCACAAGGCCCTCATGGGCCCACAGGGCACGGGCGGCCTTGCCGTGGCACCCAGCGCGGACGTGCACCCGGTGCTGCGAGGCGGCACGGGCGTTCTCTCCTTCGAGGAGGGCCAGCCCGCAGCCTACCCCGAACACCTCGAGGCTGGCACGCTCAACGGCCACGGCATCGCGGGCCTCTCGGCGGCGGCTGCATGGATTGCCGAGAAGGGCCTCGATGCCATCCACGCCCACGACCTCGCGCTCGTGAGGCGCTTCGTGGCGGGCGCTCGTCGCGTGGGTGCCACGGTTTACGGGGACTTCCCAGCAACGGAAGAGGGGCTTCTCGCCGCTGGCTTTGATCACGCGCCGGTCGTGAGCGTGAACCTTCCGGGCTGGGACTCCTCCGAGGTCGCAGACGCGCTTGGCCACGACTACGACATCGCTGTGCGCGCGGGCGGCCACTGCGCGCCGCGCATGCATCGGGCGCTGGGGACGCAGGACACGGGTGCCGTTCGCTTCTCGTTTGGGTGCTTCACCACCGAGGGTGACGTGGACGCGGCACTTGCGGCCCTGGCAGAGCTGGCCTCGGAGGGGGAGGGCGACGATGCCACGGCATAGGCGCGAGCCACGCGTGGTGGCTTCGTTTGACTCCACGCACGAGGCGCTTGCCTGCGAGGCGGCCTGCAAGGAGGCTGGCGTTGCTGGAAGGATCATCCCAACGCCCGTGAGCATCCGTGCAGACTGCGGCCTTGCCTGGTCCATGCCGCCCGAGGCGCGCGACGACTTCGAACGGCTTGCGAAGGGACGCTTTATCTGCGCCGGATTGTACGAACTGGAACTCTAGGGGCACCTGCTCCTGGCTGGATAGAGGGGGAGACATGCTGGTTGTTGTGAGAGGGGCGGGAGACATTGCCTCGGGCATTGCCGTGCGGCTTCACCGCTCAGGGGCGTCTATCGTGATGTTGGACGTGGCGGTGCCCACCTCGGTGCGCCGCACGGTGTGCTTCTCGGAGGCGGTGCGCCTGGGCGAGGCCGAGGTTGAGGGCATTCGCGCGGTGCGCTGCGAGAGTGCGGCGGAGGCTGCCAAGGTCGCTGCCACCGGGACCATAGCCGTGCTGGTTGACCCCAAGGGGGAGAGCATCCCCGAGCTGGCCCCCGAGGCCTTGGTCGACGCCATTCTCGCCAAGGAGAACCTGGGGACCACCAAGGACATGGCGCCCGTGGTCATTGGCGTGGGGCCAGGATTTCACGCTGGCGAGAACTCGAGCGCGGACTGCCATGCCGCCATCGAGACCAAACGCGGCCACTACCTGGGGCGCGTTATCTACGACGGCTCGCCCATCCCCAACACCGGCGTGCCGGGAAACATTGGCGGCTTCACCACCGAGCGCGTGCTGCGCGCACCGGCAGACGGCCCCTTCGAGCCCATCGCAAAGATTGGCGACCAGGTCAAGAAAGGTGACCTTGTGGCCAAGGTCTCGGGAGAGCCGCTCTACGCAACGATCGACGGCGTGCTTCGCGGCCTTTTGCAGGAGGGCTGCCCCGTCACCAAGGGAATGAAGTCCGGAGACATCGACCCGCGCTGCAAGGTGGGCCACTGCTTCAGCGTCTCGGACAAGGCGCGGGCCGTGGGCGGTGGCGTCCTCGAGGCGCTGCTGCACTTCTCGCACAGGCTGGAGGGATAGCGATGGCCGAGAACAACGTGGCATCCACTTGCGGCAACGACGTCAAGCTCACCAAGCTTGCGGAGTGCGCGGGCTGCGGTGCCAAGGTGGGAGCGGGAGAGCTCGCAAAGCTCCTCAAGGACATCAAGGTCCAGCGCGACCCCAACCTCCTGGTTGGCTTCGACAAGTCCGACGACGCTGCGGTCTATCGTGTGACGGATGACGTGGCCATCGTCGAGACCGTGGACTTCTTCCCGCCCATCGCAGACGACCCCTACACCTACGGCGCCATCGCAGCGACCAACGCGCTCTCGGACGTCTACGCCATGGGCGGCGAGCCCAAGGTGGCGCTCAACGTGATGGCCGTGCCCGAGGACATGCCATCCGATGTGGTCCACGAGATCCTGCGTGGCGGCTACGAGAAGGTCTACGAGGCGGGCGCCTCTATCGTGGGCGGCCACAGCATCTACGACGAGGAACCCAAGTATGGCTTGGCTGTTACGGGTTTTGTGGACCCGCACCGCATGCTCACCAACTCGGGAGCGCGTCCGGGTGACGTGCTTGTGCTCACCAAGGCGCTTGGCGTGGGCGTCATAACCACTGCCGAGAAGGGCGGCCTGGCAGACCCCGCCGACGTTGCGGCCGCCGAGCGCCAGATGATGTGTCTCAACCGCTGGGCGCGCGACGTTATCGTGCGCCACGACGTTCATGCGGCGACAGACGTCACGGGCTTTGGCCTCATGGGCCACTCGCTCGAGATGGCTCAGGGCGCGGACGTGCGCGTGGTTATCGACGCCAAGGCGCCGGCGCTTCTCGCCCACGCGCGCGACTGGGCTCGCCTGGGCATTCTGCCTGCGGGGATGTATCGTAACCGTCACTTTGCGGAGGCGTCCGTGGATGCGACGAACGTGCCGCAGGACCTTGCCGACCTCCTCTTCTGCCCGGAGACCTCGGGCGGGCTCTTGGTGGCGGTCTCGGCAGACGATGCGGACTCCCTGCTGGGCGACCTTCTCGCCGACGGACGCGTTCCGGACGCACGCGTGGTGGGCCGAGTAGAGGCCTACGATGGCGGGCCGCGCATCCACTTGAGCTACGCTGGGTAGAAACGTTCTGACACGTCCAACGCCAATCAAACGAATGGCAGGTAGAACCCCATGACAGACTCGCACGAGACCCTGCGTGACATCATCTTTGTGGGACGCCTCTTGAAGGAGGCCGAGGAGGGGCGCGCGTTTGCCCTCGCAAGCGTCCTCGCTACGCGCGGCTCCATGCCGCGTGGCGCGAGCGCGCGTATGGCGCTTCTCGCCGACGGAACTTGGCTGGGCACCATCGGCGGTGGCCGCATAGAGCAGCAGATGCAGGAGAGGTGCCAGCGCGTGCTGGCGGACGAGGAGCCCAACCAGCTGGAGTGGATGACCCACGCTAAGACGGGCATGGCCTGCGGCGGCGACGCGGTGGTGGGAGTGAAGCTGTGGGAGCCTGCGTTTGCCAAGAACGTGCTAAGTGACTTGCTTGGGCGCCTGCGCTCCGGCAAGCCCTTCGTGATTACCGAGAACTGGGCGAGCCTCTCGGGCGTTACCGTCGAGCTCTCTAATCTCGACGAGCTACCGCAGGGTGATCCGCGCGCCACCACCGAGACCACCCTTTGGGACGAGAAGGACAAGACCTACGCAGAGCCGGCCGGTCCTGACCCCATTGCCTACATCTTTGGCGGCGGCCACGTTGGCCGTGCCCTCACGCCCGTGCTTGCCAGTGTGGGCTTTCGCGTGGTGGTCTTCGACGACCGCGAGGGCGTGGCGGTCTCGGGAGACTTCCCCGCAGCGGAGCGCGTGGTGCTCGGCGACTTCACCAAGCTCGGCGAAAAGGTGCAGGTAACCCCGCGTGACTATGTGGTGGTTACCACGCACGGGCACGCCTGGGACATCGACGTGCTCGAGCAGGTGTCGCGCGTGCGCCCGGCCTACGTGGGCTGCATCGGCAGCCGTGGCAAGGCCGCCTTTGCGCGCAAGACCCTTAAGGAGCGCGGGGTTGATCCCACGTGGGTCGACAAGGGCATCCACCTGCCCATCGGTGACCCCATCCTCGCGGTGACGCCGCCCGAGATCGCCATCTCCATCGCCGCCGAGATGATTCGCTGCCGCGCGGAGCTTCGCCCCGTGTCCGAGAGGCCACACCAGCACTAACGGTGCCACTGTTCTACTCGCCTAGGGTTCCCGCCCTTGTTTGTAAAAGATGGCCCCCGGCCGAGTCGTCCGGGGGTCAAGGGCTGGGAAGGCCCGAGGGAGGGGGAGACGAGAAATGCGTAGGGTGCGAGCCTACTGGACCGACGTGGTGTTGGTCTGGATGGTCTTGATGGCGTTGACGGTCTCAGCGACATCGGCCTGAGCAAGGATGGCCTTGCCTAGCTCGTTGCCCATGTCGATGGTGATGGTGCCGTCATCGTTTTTGGCAACGCCAAAGGTGAGAGTGTTGCCGGAGAGCTCGTCGGTGATGGTGATGAGGTTCTCGCCGTTCTGCTGCGTCACGGTGGCGGGGCCCATGAAGCTTACGTTCGCCATGTTGTCGGCGTCGAGGAAGAAGATGCCGGTCTTGGAGCCGTCGCTGTTGCCCACGTAGTAGATGGTCTCGCCGGCCTCGGAAGCACCCATGTAGGCCTCGGTGATCTCGCTCGTGGAGATGGAGTAGCTCTGGGCACTCGAGGAGTTGCTCGAGGAGCTGTCGGTGGACGTGGACTCGCTCGACGTGGTGTTGTCCGTGGTTGCCTCGGTAGCGGTGCTCTCGGAGTCAGAGGAGCTGGAGCCGCCGCAAGCCGTAAGGGCGACAGGGGAGGCGACCAGTGCGAGGGCGAGGCCGATGGTGACGATGCGGTTCCTGCTGAGCATTGTGATTCCTTTCTCTCAGAGAATCTGATTGGCTGGGCTTGTTGCCAGGCGTGCCCTAGCTGCTGAAAGGAATCCTATGGAAAGGCAGATGCGTCTACATCATTCCAAAGTATGAGACGGCAAAACAAAATGAAAGAATGGTGGAGAGACGGCATGAGACAAGGGGACTGTCCCCTTGTCTCATGCCCTACACCAGGTGAAGGCGCCGAGCTTCTCTTGCGGCCTGCGAGCGACGACTCACATCAAGCTTCGTAAGGATGTGGCTCACGTGCGTCTTTACCGTGGGGAGCTTGATGCTCAAGATCTCGCCAATCTCGGCATTGCTCTTGTCGCTGCAGATCAGGCGTAGCACCTGGAGTTCCGTGTCGGTGAGGGGCTCTGTTCGGCCCGAGGACACCGCCATGAAGTTGGGGTAATGCGTTGCCTGCACACGCGTGGTCTTGATGAGACGTGACACCTGACTGGGATCGACGCCCATCTCCTCGGCATGCTTTTGCGTTTCGATGAGAAGCGGCAGCACGGCAGCCCCGTAGGTCGAGATGGTGCGCACATAGCCAAAGCGCTTTGCCATGTTGAGTGCTCGAGCCATCCATGCCTTCCAGTCACCCTTGTTGCTGCGCCATGTGGCAATGGAGGCAAGGATGCTGTAGTTGATGAAGTCAATGAAGATGTCACGGGACTGCACGTATTCACTGAGCGTGGACATAAGGCGCAGGGCCTCGTCGTAGCGGCACTCCGAGATGAGCACCTGGCTCACGGTCTTGTAGATGTAGCGGTTCAGGAAGTCGAGGGGCTTCGAGAGGTCCGGCTCGTTTTCCTCGAGCCACGCGTGTGCGCGTTCCGTCTGGTCCAAGCGCAGCCAGATGCGGCAGCGCATGGCATCGAGGTTCGCGATGATGCGCTTGCACTCGTGTGGCTCCTCCTGAGACAGGCGCCTGCGCTGGAGGTCGAGAAGGGAGAGCGCCTGGCGCGCGTCACCTTGGTCGACGAGGTTCCTGCACTCAATGCCCGTTGCAGCGAACTCGATCGAGGGGTCTCCGTTACGTCTGATCTTGGGGAGGACGGCGTTGACCTTGGAGATGTACGGTGTGACATCCTCGCCCTTCTCGAACTTGCTCTCGCACAGGGCAACCTCGGTGCAGCCTATGGCGAGCCTGCCAAGCGCCCGTCCAGCCAGCTTGCCGATGAGGATGCAGGTCATTTCGTCTGAGGGAACCCAGGGGCTAAGGTCGCGCCCGCCGTTGATGATGCTGGGCATTGCGCTTGTCATGGACGGCATAAGCTCGGGATCGTTGCTGGCATTGACCTTCGCGAGCGCAGTCACGGCGTCGGTGAGGCTGGTCAGCCGTCGGTGGGGCAGCGCGATGTCGAGGTATGCGAGGTTGGCGTTTGCGAGCTTGAGCTCTTCGCGCGTGCGCTGGGGCGCATGTGCGTAGTCCTCGAGTTCCGAGTACCAACGCTCGGAGCCAACAGTGTCCATGAGCATGGAGTCCATGAGGCTCATGATGCGCATGAGCCTGGGGGATTCGCGCACAATGTCCTCGGGCAAGGCGTGATAGTAGCGCTCGAGCTCACAATAGCTGCCGTTTCCCGGGTTGAGCTTTGCGTGTTCCTCCAGGATGGCGAGCATGCGCCTGTTGTTCTTCGTGCGCGAGCACAGCTCGAGGGCTCTGATGTAGCTCCCATGAGTCACGTAGTAGTCGACCGCATGGTCAATGATGGAGTAATACGAAGCGTCGTCATGACGGCGGGTACGCTCCCACTCAAAAAACACCCTTGCGCCCGGGTAGACCTCCCACGCGTCGCCGTCAGGGGAAACGAAGCATGTGGTGTGCTGGAGTACGTCGAGAAGCTCTTTGCCGTCCTCCTCCCCGAGCACCCCCATGACCACATCCCTGTCGATGTGGTCGAAGAAGGGGATGAGCATCAGGAGGTCTTGCACCCTGGGGCTAAAGCGCCGCCTGAACTCCGCATCGAAGTAGCACATCACCTCATCGAAGAGGTTTCTCTCCCAGGTGTCGCCATCACCGCGCAGCATGTGGGCAACGGCGAGCGATGTCGCCATGGGATAGCGAGACGTCACGTCGGCAACTTTATCGACAAGCTCGGGCGTGGCTGTAAGGTTGTTCGCGGCAAGGAGGTGTGCGATGTCAGTGTCCGAAAAGTACAGGTCCTCGGCGGTCACGACGAGCACTTCGCCCTTGGCGAAGAATGGGGTGAGCCATCCGGGCATCGGCGCACGGGACGTGAAGACAAAGCGCGTTCTGTCGCACTGCCTGATGACGGACGAGAGCTTCGACCCTGCTTCAGTCGAGAGGTCATCATGGATGTTGTCCAAGAGAACGGCATCGTAGTTGCTGGCGTTTCGTGTGGTTATGAGCTTGGTGACGTCGTCCTTCTCGGCGTCGACCTCAAGGACGTCCTGGTCCTGGAGCATGCGACGGGCAAACTCGGTCTTGCCAAAGCCCAGGGGTGCACATATAAACGCCAGGCGCGTGCAGCTCCACTGCGCCCAAAGGTATTCGTCAAGCTCGAGGGCAACCATCTTTACCAAGGTCAACCACCATCTCATAGCAATTTGCAACGTAGATGCCTTCGCCACTGGTTCTGCAAGGCGCAGGCATTGCGTTCTCGCCGCGAACAGCAAGTACCCGACCGTCGCCTATCCAAGATAGACCACGTCGGTCGGGTACGGAGGGGAGGATATCGAATTCTGCTCAGGTGTCCAGCGTCAGCGTTGAGTCCAGGAGCTAGAGCTTGAGCGCCTCAAGCTCGGAGGCCGTGGTCTCGACGAGCTTCTCGATGTTCTTGGCGTTCTTCCCCATGATCGAACCAACGGAGAACAGACCACCGGTCACGGCGTCGAACGCAGCGTTGATGGCTTGATCGGTAACGCCCACCACCTGGTTCTTCTGGATGATGATCTTGTTCTTGCCCTGGAGCATGACCCAGATCTGGTTTTGACGGTCGAGGGGCGGGAACACGATTACGTCGGCAAAGCCGTTCTTCACAAGCTCAGGCTTGCCCGCGGTGAAGTCGACGTCCTTGATACGGTCGAAGAGCTGCTGGTAGTTCTCGAAGCTCTCGTTGGTCTTGACGGTCTTGAGCTTGAATCCAAATGCCATGAGAAACTCCTGTCCACGATGGTCGTGAGGCGGTACCCTGATCCGCCTGATTGAGCGCAGTTTGCCGCTACGAACATCGCATGTCCTCATCCCAAAGTATGAGGTGACGTCTGCAGCGCACAATCGATCTACGGCATTTGACCCTCATACTTTGGTATGAGGTAGAACGCTTCCAGCCTTCCTAGAATCACGGCGACGCACGAAATCCCACCCCCTGCCTGAAAGGAATGATCATGGAAGCAATCTCGATGAAGTGCCCTAACTGCATGGGTGATGTCGTCCCGTTTGGCAACGGCGTCTACGGCCGCTGCACCAGCTGCGACAGCGTCTTCAAGCTCAAGGACGGCGAGGCGGAGACGGCTGCGGCAGTCTCCGATGACGTCGAGGACGAGGAGGACGACGAGGAGGGCTTCGACTTCGAGCAGTTCTTCCGGGACGCCTACGACGAGCACGTCGATGACGAGTCCGACCTGTCCGACGCGTACTTCGGAGACCGGCTTGACGACAACCCGGACAAGATTGACGCGGCCGTCAAGCACTTTGGCATCGACGATGATGACGCCGACGAGGTCTATTGCGTTGTCGACACCACGATCTTCGGTAGCTGCAAGGTCGGCTTTGCCGTGACCGTCTCGGGAGTCTACATGGTCGACGAGGACGGGGACTCCGCGTTCGTCGACTGGGACGACTACGACGACTGCAGGATTGAGCGAAACGGGGGCAAGGTCATCATCGGCGGTCACCCCTTCATCATGTCCAGCGATGAGGCCAAGATCGTGGCCCGCGTGATGCGCGATCTGCAGGAGTAGCGCGAGGCATCACAAGTAAGGAGGCTTTCCCATGGCACTCATCAAGGCGGCCCTCGGTGCCCTCACCGGCAACCTCGCCGACCAGTGGAAGGAAATGATCTACTGCGAGTCGCTCGACGCGCACGTCCTGTGCGCAAAGGGCCAGAAGCGCGTTGGGTCTCGCAGCTCCAACACGAAAGGTGACGACAACATCATCTCGAACGGCTCGATCGTCGTGGTCAATGATGGCCAGTGCATGGTCATCGTTGAGCAGGGCAAGGTCGTGGACTTCTGCGCCGAGCCGGGCGAGTTCACCTACGACTCCAAAGCCGCCCCCTCCGTCTTTGCGGGCAATCTCGGCTCGAGCATCGTCGATACGTTCAAGAACATTGGCAAGCGCTTCACCTTTGGTGGCGACACTGGTCTTGACCAGCGCGTGTACTACTTCAACACCAAAGAGATCATGGGCAACCGCTATGGCACCCCAACGCCGGTGCCCTTCCGCGTGGTGGACAACAACATCGGTCTCGACATGGACATTGCCGTGCGCTGTAACGGCGAGTTCTCGTTCAAGCTCGCCGATCCGCTGCTGTTCTACCAGAACGTATGCGGCAACGTCGAGGACGAGTACACGCGCGACCAGATTGCCTCTCAGCTGAGAAGCGAGCTGCTCACGGCACTGCAGCCGGCGTTCGCGCGCATCTCCGAGATGGGAATTCGCTACTCGGCCGTACCGGCGCACACCGAGGAGGTCTCCCAGGCGCTTTCGGACATCCTCTCGAAGAAGTGGCGAGAGACCCGAGGCATCCAGATCGTGGCGTTTGGCGTCAACGCCATTGCGGCAGACCCAGAGGACGAGAAGACCATCAAGGAGCTCCAGCGCACGGCCGTCATGCGCGACCCGCGCATGGCCGCGGCGAACCTCGCCTCCGCGCAGGGCGACGCCATGCGCACTGCCGCCGGAAACGACTCCGGCGCCTTCGTGGGATTTGCCGGCATGAACATGGCGCAGATGGCAGGCGGTATGGGTGGCATGAACGCCCAGCAGCTCTTCCAGATGGGCCAAGGCGGCTACCCCGGAGGCCCCGCGCCCCAGGGAGTTCCGGCCGGCTACCCGGATGGTCCGGTTCCTCAGGGCGCTCCTGCGTCGCAGCCGCAGCCCGCGGCACAGGCAGGTTCCGTAGCGGCTTCGGCGGCGTACACCCCTGCGCCCGATGCGGTCCCGGTGGCGACCAACGCTGCCCCCTCACCCACAGCGTCTGACGACGATGGCTGGACCTGCCCCTCTTGTGGTACTGCCAACCGCGGCAAGTTCTGCCAGGAGTGCGGTACGCCCAAGCCGCAGCCGGCCCCTCAGCCGCGCTATCGCTGTGACAAGTGTGGGTGGGTGCCGGAGGACCAGACCCACCCGCCCAAGTTCTGCCCCGAGTGCGGCGATCGCTTCGACTCCAACGACGTCGAGTAACTAAGCGCTCTCAGGTGCCAGTCATACTTCGGTATGACGCGCCGGCAAATGCAGCTCCGTACCATTCCTGCAAGCGGAGGGCAACGGGCCCTCGGCTTAAAACTCGCAAAGGAGAGATTGATGAATCAGAACAGCAACAGCATGGCCTCTGGCAGCAGCGTACTGCGCGTGGCTTCGATCATCATGATCGTGTTTGCCATCGCCAACCTTGTGATTGGCCTGTTCATGATGATGGGCGTCTTCATTGCCTCGTCGGATGACATGGTGGGCATCGCGGCCGGCGTTGCGGCAGTCCTTGGCGTTGTGGCGTTTATCGGCGGCCTTCTCAACCTCTTCGTGGGCGTCGTTGGCCTCAACGCGTCCAAGCGCAACGACAAGAACACCTTGGCCTTCGTCCTTGGCGTCATCAGCGTCATTTACGGCATCTACAGCATCGTGAGCGCTATCAGCACCGGTGACGGTGGCTCCATCGCAAATGCGTTTGTCGGCATCATCCTGCCTGCGCTCTACCTCTACGGTGTTATCCAGACTAGGAAGGGCATCGCGTAATGAGACAAGGGGATAGTCCCTTTGTCTCATGTCGCAAGGCAACGCATCCCTAGGCACGCAAGGAGAGAATGAAGATGACGAAGAGCAGGATGTGGAGTACGCGCGGATTAGCCACGCTTGCTCTGGCGGGCATCCTTTCTCTCTCGTGCCTAGGGCTTGTGGGGTGCGCGGACGATGAGCCTGCAGTTGCACCTGCGGGTATTTCGGGAACGGACCTTAGCACGGCGGGCCTGCGCGACTACTACGTGGACGTCGCCTCGGCAAAGAGCGCCACGGTGATGGTATACATGTGTGGGTCGGACCTCGAGTCCGGCTACGGCGCGGCATCCGCCGACATCGAGGAGATGCTCGAGGCGGACCTCGGCGACAACGTGAATGTGGTCTTGGAGACGGGTGGGGCGTCAGAGTGGTCCTTCTCGTCCGAGGCCGACCCGTCTACGCGCCAGCGCTGGGTTCTCGAGAACGGAGAGGCAAACCTCGTCCAGGACTCCGGGGAAGCTACGATGCTCGACGAGGACGAGGTTGCGGACTTCTGCTCGTGGGCGGCCGAGGAGCGCCCTGCAGACCGCTACATCCTCATCTTCTGGGACCACGGCGGCGGCACCATCGGCGGTTTTGGCTATGACGAGAACTACCCCGATGCCTCCGCCCTCACGCTTTCCCAGCTCCGCAACGCCATAAAGGCGAGCGGCGTGACGTTTGACATGGTGGGCTTTGATGCCTGCCTCATGGCCACGGTCGAGTGCGCTTGGGCCATGGAGGCCGTGGCAGACTACCTCGTTGCCTCCGAGGAGACCGAGCCTGGCGACGGCTGGTCGTGGACCGGCTTCCTCACTCGGCTGGGGTCTGATCCCTCCATTGCCACGACAGATCTGGGCAGGACGATCATTGACGACTTCTCGGCTCACTACGCGGAAACGGGCGATGAGAACACGACGCTCTCCCTCATCGACCTGCGCGAGATAAGCCGTGTCTACGAGCGCCTGTCAACCTTCCTCGATGAGGCTGCCGATAGCATCAGGGCAGACAACGACCTCTTCACGACCATGTCTGGCGCCCGCTCCCGCGCGAAGTCCTATGCAGAGGACTCCGTCGACCAGGTCGACCTCGTTGACGTGATCGACCGCACGGACTTCGAGGGGACAGACGACGTGTCCGAGGCAGTGGCGAGCTGCGTCAAGTATCGAAGCAACACGTCTTTGGGCTCCAACGGCCTTGCGATGTACTTCCCGTACTCCGAGATCTCCCAGTACTCTGACGTGCGTCAGGTTCTTGAGGACATCGACTATACAGAGCCCGTTGTCTTCTATGACTACTTTTTGAGCGTCATGGGCAACTCTCCCACAACCTCAAGCCACGGCATCGTGAGCTCGGACGCGAGTGCAGAAGTCGCCCAGAACTCGGACGCGGCAGCAAGTGCCTCGTCATCCAGCGACAGCTATGCAAACGGGTCCTTCTCGTCCGAGGGCTGGTTCGAGGACCTCGCTAGCGAGTTCTCCTACCAGGAGCTTCCCGACGAGCTTGAGCTTGCCTGGGACGGCTCCAACTGGGTTGTGGAGATGGATGACAACCTGTGGGATGCTTTCTCGGACTTCCAGATTACGGTCATGCAGAACTATGGCGACGGTTACCTCATGTTGGGCACCGACGATGCCTACCAGGTAACGGATGACGAGAACATCGCGGTGGACTTTGACGGCGAGTGGCTCTCGATCGATGGCAGCTTCTTCTCGTTCTACTGCGACGTACCCGAGGAGACCGAGGATGGCGAGATTCGCTACTCCGGAACCATTCCGGCGATTCTCAACGGCGAAGAGCGGATTGATCTGGTGGTGAGCTGGCCCACGGCGAGCGAGCGCGGCGAGGGCGAGACCGTGGGGTACGTTCAGGGCTACCGGATGTCTGGACAGGGCTACGTCCTCGGTCGTGGCCTGGGCCAGCTCAAGGCGGGCGACACGCTGACGCCGATCTTTGACTACTTCGACTCCGAAGGCAACTGGGTCGAGACCCTTCAAGGCAACGTCATCACGGTGTCCGACCCATCTAACGTCGAGGTGCGTTACCAGGATGCCGGCGATGCCGACGTGCTGTTCTGGGGAGCGCTGACCACGGTCTATGGCTCCCAGGTTGACACCGAGGTCTTGACCACGGAGCAGTGAGACAAAGGGACAGTCCCTTTGTCTCATACGCACGAGTAGAATCAAGCCTAAAGGACCGTTCTCGCCCGGCTGCGATGAATTCGCAGCCGGGTCTTTCCTGTAATGACCCTACTTTTAGGAGCCACCATGCACATACGTCCAGCAACCGCCGCTGACCTCGACGACGCCCTTGCGGTCTACGAGAGCGCACGCGCGTTCATGCGAGAAGCCGGCAATCCCAACCAGTGGGGCGACAGCTTCCCTCCTCGAGAGCTGGTAGAGCAAGACATTGTCACGGGCGCTCTGCGCGTCTGCGTGGACGAGAATGACGAGGTGCTTGGCTGCTTTGCCTTCCTCCCCGGGCCGGAGCCTGACTACGCGCGTATCTACGAGGGCGCCTGGCCAAACGACGAGCCGTATGACCTGGTGCATCGCCTTGCGGTTCTGCGGCAGGGCCAGGGGGTTGGCGGTGCCATGCTCGACTGGGCGCTGGAGCATGGACGCAACCTCCACGTCGACACCCATCGCGACAACAAGCCCATGCAGGGCCTTCTCGCCAGCAGGGGGTTCTCGTACTGCGGTGTCATCAAGCTGGGCCGCAATGGCGATGAGCGTTTGGCTTACGTATACTGCGGTCCCAAGGCATAGGGGGCCAGAGCGATGAGGAGCGAATCTGTCGCCCGATTCGGGCGCCTCTCGTCGATTGTCGAGTTCCGCGGAAGGCTGTCTCGAGGTACCCGCCGCCTTGTCGACGTCATCGTCACGATCGGGTTCCTTGCGATTGCCACGGCCGTAGGCATGGGTTTTGACTCCATGGGGATGGGTGACGCGCCAATTGTTGTGGTCTACGTGCTCTCCGTGCAGTTGGTCGCTCTCTTCACAACAAGTCGTGCCCTCTGCGTGATCTCTACCGCCCTCTCGGTGCTCGCGTTCAACTACTTCTTCTCGTCGCCGCGACTCTCCCTTGCGGCATGGGGCAGCCAGTATCCCGGAGAGTTCATCGTCATGTGCATTGTCGCCTTTGTTTCGAGTGAAGTATCTGTAGAACTGCGACAAAGGGTTCGAGGAGAGCAGGAGACCTCCAGGCTCCTGAGGGTGCTCCTCGAGACAGACCACATGCTCCAGGGTCTCGAGAGCCCTACGGATGTCCTTGAAGCGACAGGTGCCCAGCTCGCCAAACTCCTCGACCGGGATGTGGTTTGGTATGAGTCTACGGGCGAGAAGGTCGAGCCTCGACGGAGCTTCTCTCCAGGAGGAGAGAGCCCTGCTGGGAGCCTTGATGTCCTCACTGAGCCCTCGGTTGCGATGCGCGCCTTCGAGAATGGTGAGCCTGCGGGAGAGGGTACGCCCTGCTTCTCCTCCGCCTCTGGACTGTACCTGCCCGTGGGGGACGCACATCCACCTGAGGGCGTCATGGGCCTTCTTGTGGGCGACCGACCCCTCGAGTCCAAAGAAAGAGGCGTTGCCTCGGCAGTCGTGGGGGAAGCAACGCTTGCGTTGGGTCGCATCCGAGCACTAAGGGAACGAGAACAAGCTCAAATGAGTGCGGAGAAGGAAAGGCTCCGTGCGAATCTTCTCCGCTCAATCTCGCATGACCTGAGGACGCCCCTGACCTCGATCATCGGTAGCGTCGACATTCTTCTCGACAGGGATGGGTCCCTCGATGACGTGGAGTCCCGTCGTCTCCTCGGGGGCGTGAGGTCCGACGCGACCTGGCTTAGCGAAACCGTGGAGAACCTCCTGGCGATCACCCGCCTAGAGAATGGGGGAATGCGCCTCAGCACCAACCTCGAGCTCATGGACGACGTCATCGAGGAGGCTCTTCGCCACGTGGACCGACGCGTCTCGGAGCATTCGCTCGTCGTTGAGCCATCGGATGGTGACTGCCTGGTAGACGTGGACGCGCGCCTCATGGTGCAGGTGGTGGTGAACCTGGTGAACAACGCGGTGAAGTACACGCCGGCTGGCTCGCACATCACGATTGCCTTGCGGAGAGCCGGCAAGTGGGTGGAAACCAGCGTCTCGGACGATGGCCCGGGGATACCACCCGAGGACCGCAGCAAAGTCTTCGATACCTTCTATACTGTGGGTCAGGGCCTCGCCGATGGTCACAGGAGCTTTGGTCTCGGGCTTTCGCTCTGCAAGTCCATAGTTGAGGCTCATGGCGGGTCGATTTGGCTTGATTCCGCAACTCCGCATGGGTGCGTGTTCGCCTTCACGCTCCCCGCGCGGGACCTGTCTGGAGGGGAATGCCGGTGACAAGCGCCAACGACCAGCCCAGAATACTCGTTGTCGAGGATGACGCCGCGGTGCGCAACCTCATCGTGACCGCTCTAGACTCATATCGCTTCGCGCACGTAGTTGCAGCTACCGGCCGTGAGGCAATAGCTCGGGCTGCAACAGACAACCCGGACCTGGTCCTCCTCGACCTTGGCCTTCCCGATATCGACGGCGTGGAGGTCGTGCGCTCCATACGTGGTTGGTCCCAGATGCCCATCATCGTCGTGAGTGCCAGAGCGGAGGATGCCGACAAGATCGACGCCCTGGACGCCGGTGCCGACGACTATGTGACAAAGCCCTTCTCGGTGGGGGAGCTTCTCGCCCGGATTCGCAGCACCCTTCGCCGGCTGAGCTACTCGGGAGCGGCCAATGCCGCGGCCACCCCCACTCCGTCTGTCTTCGAGGACGGAGACCTTCGCATCGACTATGACGCGGGAATCGTGACGCTCGCTGGCAACGAGGTGCATCTTACCCCCATCGAGTACAAGCTCCTCTGCCTCCTCTCGCACAACGTTGGGAAGGTCCTTACCCACGACTACATCCTTCGCGAGGTGTGGGGAGATGGCCAGGGGGGTGACCTTGCCTCGCTTCGGGTGTACATGGGGTCACTTCGCAAGAAGATTGAAGCCGACACCGCCCATCCCCGCTACATCCAGACGCATGTCGGCGTTGGCTATCGCATGGTTGGCATGGTCTAGGGCGAGGGCGCCACGCGACGCATAGCCCAGGATGGTTTGGGCCAGGCTCTCGCGCTTGTGGACCGCTCTC
>CAJMLD010000015.1 GCA_905214175.1 uncultured bacterium | reverse complement strand
CACCCGCAGGCGCAGGTTCTTAAGGGTCCCCGTCTCGACAACCCGGCGGTCAAGTTCAACGAGAAGTTCGGCGACGCGCTGCGGCGAGAGGCCCGCTCCCACAAGGGCAGCGACGAGCGATCCCATCGAGGTGCCCGCAACGGCGCCAATGGTGATCCCCGCTCGAGCGAGGTCCTCGACAACTGCGACCTCGGCGTACGAGCGAAAGCCGCCACCGCAGAACGCAACGCCCACTCCGTCGACCTTGCCCATGCATTCCTCCGTCCTCGCGACAATTATTCTCTAAGGTACCCGGAGAAGCCCCGCTCCGTTACTTTTGCTCATGCCGCTCGCCGAAGAGAACAGCCGGCGAGTGAAAAAACAAGAACATATGTTCGCATTACATTGGCCAATGCGGTAGACTCTCTAGTAAAGAACAATCCGGTAGAGGAAGGGGCAAACATGGCAAAGCGGGGCAGGCGGGGAAATAAGATGCAGGTCATTGCACGCGAGGAGCAGTCTGGTGACGTTACCGTTGTCGAGTCTGGCTATGCCGAGGACGGGTCGCTTATGGTAAGCGAAAACGTGAGCGGCCCCTCGTCCAGCGTGGCGTACGGTGAACCGTCGCACAGGCTGCGTGTCGTGTTTCCGCCGGAGGTCGTAGGCACGCTTGCCTCTCTCTTGGGGGAAGGCGCGGGGGCAGAGGAGGTGGTCGGCCATCTCCGCTCGTACTTCCAGGGTGGTGAGCATGCACTTATTGATCTTATGGATCTGTGCGATGAGAAGGGCGTGTCGTACTCGTACCAAGCGCTTGGGTCTGCCACGGGGGTGACGTATAGGCCTGCGGCGGAAAGGCTGTAGGCCTTGCCGGTAACAAAAAAGACCAGACGAGAAGTTCCCGTCTGGTCTGTACGTTCGTGGTGCGCCGTATAGGATTCGAACCTATGACGCCCTGATTCGTAGTCAGGTCCTCTATCCAGCTGAGGTAACGGCGCGTGCGGTTAGATAATATGACACGAATGCGGTCAGGCGTCAAGAACTTTTTCCTGCACACATTCTCGTCGCAAAGACACCACGTACGGATGGCTAACGGTGGACCCCTGTATCGCTTGGGGCTGCTCTAGAAAAAAGAGACCGAAGGCGCAGTGCCTCCGGTCCCCTATGCTCACGTCGAAACTTGCGGCCCTTGCTGATGGACCAAGTTCGTACGTCAATAATCTGGCGGAGAGCTGGGGATTCGAACCCCAGATTCCCTTGGAGGGAATACTCGCTTAGCAGGCGAGCACCTTCGGCCTCTCGGTCAGCTCTCCGAACGTTGTGCCCAAGCATGATACCCCACAAAGCCAGGTCGCCACAACCCAGTTTTACGAGATGGGGAGTTCCTCAGTCGTTCCCCATCTCCTTACGCAAAACCTTCGTGGAGGGAGGGAAGGCACTATGATCCATCACAATATCGCTGCGGTGCTCGCGAAGCACGCCCCAAGAGAAGCGCGGCACCAGCTCGTCCGCCGAGACCTCCGCGCCCTTCTCCGCAAGCCCCACAAGCGATGCAAGAAAACCGATCACCTGACGGGCCGTGCAACCTTCATCGCGAATAACCCCAAGGTCAAGGTCATGATCACGCTTGGAGAGACGCCTTCCATCTGGGTCTATAAGCAGGGGGACGTGCGCGTAGGAGGGGGTCGTAAACCCCAGCTGACGCTGGAGATACATCTGGCGGGGCACGGAACCCAGGAGGTCATGGCCGCGCACCACCTGAGTCACCCCCATGAGCGCATCATCGACAACAACGGCGAGCTGATAGGCAACCACTCCATCGCTCCTGCGAATCAGAAAGTCCCCACACTCGCGCGCGAGCACCTCGCTGCAACGCCCATAGATCGTATCGTCAAAAGAGATGGTGCCTGCGGGGTCACCCTCGCTTGGGACGCGCAGCCTGGTGGCGGGTGGACGAAGCTTGGACCTGCGGGCTACTTCTTCCGGAGAGAGGTTTCTACAAGTTCCCTGGTAGACATAGGTCCCGTCGGAGGCATGCGGGGCGGTTGCGGCATGCAGCTCAGAGCGCGTACAGAAGCATGGGTAGGTAAGGCCCTGCGAGCCAAGCCGCTCGATGGCCTCAGCGTAGAGGTCCCCGCGCTCGCTTTGAAAGTAGGGGCCCTCGTCCCAGTTGAGCCCAAGCCAGGCCAGATCATCCATCAGAAGGCGGGCAACCGTGCGATCCTGCGCCCTGGGGTCGAGGTCTTCTATCCTCAGGATCATGCGTCCACCAGCACTTCTTGTGGCGAGCCAAGCCATGAGTGCCGAGAAGACATTCCCCAGGTGCATGCGACCGGATGGCGTGGGCGCGAAACGCCCTACCACCTGGCGGCTTGCCTGGCCGGCGCCAGCGTCAAGCGAGGCTACTGCGTTTGCGACGTGGCGACCCGTCGTACTAGCGCGCATCGTCTTGGTCACCAAACCATGCGCCGTAGAGATATACCCGGAAGGGCTTCTTGTTGGGGTTGCCGTAGGGAACGTGGTCGTCTTCTTGGGGCACTCCGGGGCAAGAGGCTGCCTCCCTCGAGGTAATGCGCTCGAGCCCTAGGTGGTCGTAGAAGCCAAAGTCACAGCCATCGTCCGTTGCTAGGAAGAAGCCTGGCGAGCCTTGACCACGCAGGTAGCTTAGGGCATCCGAAAAAAGCGCCCGCCCTATGCCGTGGCCATGGCACGCGGGGTCAACCACCAACAGCGTGACCTCCCAGGCAGAGCGCGCGTCACCGTGCTCGACGAGCTCCTGGGTGAGGGCCATCTCTGCTGTGACGGGGGCCAGGGCAACGCCAATTTTCACTTCGTCCTGGGTTCCCGCGGCCCAGGGGGCGATGGATTGCAGGTGGTTGCGATACCACAGGGCATCTGCGCTGACAAGGACAGACCCATCGGCCGTTTTTGTGGGACCAACGGCAACTATGCCGGCAAAGCGATTGTCGAGCATGGCCACGCGCACATAGGTTGCATGCTCGAGGTGGTGGACAAGCTCGATCTTCTCGCAAGCACCATCCCAGTTGGCTGGCTCGTCGGGATACCAGGTCTTTCCTATCAGCTCTGCAGCCTCGACCAGCGTCGTGTCCGTTGGCTGTTCGAGTGTCAGTTTGTGGGTCTGGCGGCCCCTCTCGTCACACGTGCGTTCTTCGCGCCGCGACATGTAACTGCACCTCTCATGATCCTTGGGGGTTTCTTGCATATGGCGTCACATCTTCTCACAGTACCGCTGACGATGCATTGGGTACCATGCTCGTTGCGAGACCGCGGCGCTCTTTGCCGGCGCTCACGGCGAAAGGCAGATGTTGGTGTACGTAGCGCGAGAAACGCGCGCCGGAAGGGTGGCAATGATGAGCGACAATGCGCCGGAACGGGATTTCACCCTAGGACGTCCTGTCCTGGTATGCCGGTGGAGGCTTGCCTCCGGCAAGCTCCCCATGGAGAATCGCCACCTCCGAGCACTCTCAAAGCGCATGGTGAACGGTCGCACGGTTTCCGCTCAGCTGGTTGCCTGGGCAAAACAGCACATCGAGTGGACGCTGCAAGACGGCTCTGCCCTCAATCCAGATGGCGTGCTCATGCTCGTGCTGGACGACAAGGGCCAGGCGGCGATGACCGTGGGGCCGTATACTCCTCTGGAAACTTCCACCGCATCAGCCCTCGCCAACCGAGCCATCGAGGCGTCTCGAGAGGCGGAGCAGACTGGGATTGCGCCCGAGACGTTGTGGGTGACCCGTGGCGATACCCTGGTCTGCGGCATGGATGCCTCGGACGGGGCCTCGGGTGCTGTCACGCTCGTGCGCGATCTTGCCAGCACGGTGGGCATCGCCGTCGCCTGTGAGGAGGGGATAGCCCAGGCCCTTCTCGCCGGTACGCTTGCGTACGACGAAGCTTTTCTCGTCTCCGATGAGCATGGCATTGTGTGTGCCTCGGATGCTACGGGCCCGCGTGGCACGAAGCTCGCAGAGGGATACGCAAGGCTTCTCGCAGCCCAAAAGAAGAAGCGGTAGAAATCTTCCACATTCCCGCAGACGGTTTTGTTTTTGCGGTAAACGGTAAGAAGCTCTGGCTAATTCCTGATGCGCGATAGCGACCATGGTCGGGTGCGTACGACGCAAATGGCGGCATTGTCCCAGTTCAAAGAATCCCTAGCTAGATGGGGGTATTTAACCGTGTGGGTACTGCGCCGATTGGTCCCTTGAGACACGCTCGTTGCAGTAATAAGCCGGATGCGTTGCGGTATCATAAAACCTGTCTGGGTAACTGCTCTCGGCAGTTTCAAGGCAGAAGCCTCGGGGCCAGCCAGTCCCCGAGTCGCTAAGTTTGGCAACTTCCGCCATGACGGTGGTATTGCTGAGAAGGAGAGGATATGGCGAGAAAATTCAAGTCGATGGACGGCAACGAGGCTGCGGCTTGGGTGTCGTATGCCTACACGGAGGTGGCGGGCATCTACCCGATCACGCCGTCTAGCCCCATGGCCGACCATGTCGACCAGTGGGCGGCCAAGGGCATGAAGAATGTCTTTGGTACTCCGGTCAAGGTCGTTGAGATGGAGTCCGAGGCCGGCGCCGCAGGCACCGTTCACGGCTCTCTTGGCGCAGGCGCCCTCACGAGCACCTATACCGCATCCCAGGGCCTGCTCCTCATGATCCCCAACATGTACAAGATTGCTGCCGAGCAGCTTCCCACGGTCTTCCACGTGAGCGCTCGTACCGTTGCCACGCAGTCGCTGAACATCTTTGGCGATCACTCCGACGTCATGGCCTGCCGTCAGACCGGCTTTGCCATGCTCTGCGAGAGCAACGTTCAGCAGGTCATGGACCTTTCCCCTGTCGCGCACCTCGCTGCCCTCAAGGGCAAGACCCCGTTCCTCAACTTCTTCGACGGCTTCCGCACCTCCCACGAGATCCAGAAGGTCGCTACGTGGGACTTCGACGAGCTCGGCGAGATGCTCGACATGGGTGCCGTGCAGGCCTTCCGTGACCACGCGCTCAACCCCGAGCACCCGCACGCCCGTGGTTCCCACGAGAACGGGGACACGTTCTTCCAGAACCGTGAGGCTTGCAACACCCTCTACGACGAGCTTCCTGACGTCGTTGAGGCCTACATGGACGAGATCAACAAGCGCATCGGCACCGACTACAAGCCGTTCAACTACTACGGCGCTCCCGACGCCGACCGCGTAGTGGTCTGCATGGGCTCCTTCTGCGACACGCTCAAGGAGGTCATCGACTACCTGGTTGCCAAGGGTGAGAAGGTCGGCCTTGTCGAGGTCCACCTCTATCGTCCGTTCTCCGTCAAGCACCTCGTGGCTGTCCTGCCCGAGACCACCAAGAAGATTGCTGTCCTCGATCGCACCAAGGAGCCCGGCTCTGTGGGCGAGCCCCTCTACGAGGACGTCATCACCGCTCTGTATGAGGCTGGCCTCTCCAACATCGAGGTCATTGGCGGTCGTTACGGCCTTGGCTCCAAGGACGAGCCGCCTGCGGCAGCCTTCGCCGTGTACGACGAGCTCAAGAAGGACGAGCCCAAGCAGGAGTTCACCATCGGCATCGTGGACGACGTTACCAACCTGTCGCTCCCCATGGATCCCGACGCTCCCAACACCGCTGCCCCTGGCACCATCGAGTGCAAGTTCTGGGGCCTCGGCGGCGACGGTACGGTTGGCGCCAACAAGAACTCGATCAAGATCATCGGCGACCACACCGACAAGTACGTCCAGGCCTACTTCCAGTACGACTCCAAGAAGACCGGCGGCGTCACGATTAGCCACCTGCGTTTTGGCGACTCTCCCATCCGTTCGCCCTACTACGTCACGAAGGCCGACTTCGTGGCTTGCCACAACCCCAGCTACATCGTCAAGGGCTTCAAGATGGTCCGCGACGTCAAGCCTGGCGGCACGTTCCTCGTGAACTGCCAGTGGGATGACGCCGAGTTCGCCGAGAAGATGCCTGCCGCCGGCAAGCGCTACATCGCGAAGAACAACATCAACGTCTACCTGATTGACGCCATCGACCTGGCTGCCAAGGTTGGCATGGGCAAGCGCACCAACACGGTGCTCCAGTCCGCGTTCTTCTCGCTGGCCAAGGTGCTTCCTCCCGAGGACGCCATCAAGTACATGAAGGACGCCGCGACCAAGTCCTACATGAAGAAGGGCCAGGCCATCGTCGACGCCAACCACAAGGCCATTGAGGCTGGCGCTACCGCGTACCGCAAGTTCGACGTGCCTGCTGACTGGGCCAACGCCACTGACGAGCCCTCCACCCTCACCCTCGAGGGCCGCGAGGCCATCGTGAAGCAGGTCAAGGAGCTGCTCACCCCGATCGACATGATGGACGGCGACAGCCTGCCCGTCTCCGCCTTCGAGGATCACGCCGACGGCCAGTGGGAGCTTGGTGCCTCCGCTTACGAGAAGCGTGGCGTCGCCGTTATGGTCCCGCGCTGGGATCCCACGAAGTGCATCCAGTGCAACACCTGCTCGTACGTGTGCCCGCACGCCACCATCCGTCCGGTTGCCATGACCGAGGAGGAGGCCGCTGCCGCGCCTGAGGCCATGCGTACCACCGACCTCAAGCTCCCCAAGGGCACTGGCTACAAGTTCACCATCGCCGTGTCCCCGCTCGATTGCATGGGCTGCTACAACTGCGTCGCCATGTGCCCCAAGAGCGACGTCAAGGAGGGCGGCGCCCTCACGATGGTGCCCCAGGAGGCCGAGGCCGATCAGGTGGAGGTCTGGGACTACGCCGTCAACAAGGTCACCGAGAAGAGCGAGCTCGCCGGCGACGCCAACATCAAGGCGTCCCAGTTCCACAAGCCGCTGCTTGAGTTCTCTGGCTCCTGCGCCGGCTGCGCCGAGACCAGCTATGCTCGCCTCGTGACCCAGCTCTTCGGCGATCGCATGTTCATTTCCAACGCCACCGGCTGCTCCTCCATCTGGGGCAACCCTGCTGCCACCTGCCCGTACACCACGAACGCCGAGGGCCACGGTCCCGCGTGGAACAACTCGCTGTTCGAGGACAACGCCGAGCACGGCTTTGGTATGGAGGTTGGCTACGAGGCCGAGCGTGACCGCGTTGTTGCCATGACCGAGGCACTGCTCGAGTCTGGCGCTTCCGACGAGCTCAAGGCTGCTGCCACCGCTTGGCTCGAGGCTCGCAACGACGCCGACGCCTCCAAGACCACGGCTGCCGCCTTCGTCAAGGCGCTCGAGGCCGCTGGCACCCCCGAGGCAGAGAAGCTCCTCGCCGAGAAGTCCTACCTCACCAAGAAGTCCTTCTGGATCTTCGGCGGCGACGGCTGGGCGTACGACATCGGCTTCGGCGGCCTTGACCACGTCCTGGCCCAGAACCGCGACGTCAACGTCTTTGTCTTCGACACCGAGGTCTACTCCAACACCGGCGGCCAGGCCTCCAAGGCCTCTAACCTCGGACAGGTCGCGCAGTTCGCTGCTGCCGGCAAGACCACCAAGAAGAAGTCCCTCGCCGAGATTGCCATGAGCTACGGCTACATCTACGTTGCTCAGGTCGCCATGGGCGCCAACCCCATGCAGACCCTGAAGGCCATCCGCGAGGCCGAGGCCTACAACGGCCCGTCGCTGATCATCGGCTACAGCCCCTGCGAGATGCACTCCATCAAGAAGGGCGGCATGATGCACTGCCAGGAGGAGATGAAGCGTGCCGTCGATTGCGGCTACTGGAACCTCTTCCGCTTCGACCCCGCTGCTCCCGATGGCAAGAAGTTCGCGCTCGACTCCAAGGAGCCGAAGGGTGGCTACCAGGACTTCCTGATGAACGAGGCTCGTTATGCTCGTCTCGTCAACGAGTTCCCCGGCCGCGCTCAGGAGCTCTTCGCCGAGAACGAGGAGGCCGCAATGGCTCGTTATGCGCACCTTCTCAAGCTCAAGGACATGTACGCCGACGCGTAGTGTCTGCCCGGTAACACCCGCTGCTGGCTAGTCCGCGCAGCGAAGGAGGCCCCCGCCACAAGGCAGGGGCCTCCTCTTGTTTGGAGTCCGTCGTTTTTCTCGCCAACACCTTACGGGCCGAGCGGCGAGAGGAGCGAAGCCGAGAGGGACCGCCCACGTGCGGTACCATGAGAGACAAAAGCTGCGCACTGCCGCGGCCAACGTCTGCTCAACCGGAGGCTGCTGTGAACCCCGTCATCGTGATTCCCTCGTACTGGGCCGAGAGCCGGTCTCACGGCCGGTTGGGGGAGCGCGGCTCTTATGACTACTCCACGCCCATCACAAAGCCGCTGCCGGAGCTTGAGATGTGCCTCTCGTCGCTTGAGCAGGTGCGTGGCGTCAATCGCGTCATCGTTCTGCTTGTCGCGGCTCCCTCGTGCGTCAAGTCCGCACGCGCCCGCGTGAACTCAATATGTCGTAGCCACGTAGACCTTGAACCTCTTGTTGTTGGTGAAGAGGAGGCTCTCGCCGTCCAGGAGCAGTGCGCCAGCATGTGTGCCAGGCTGCAGGGCGATCCCATCGCCCTGCGTGGCTACGGGGCTATTCGCAACATGGGACTTGCCGTCGCCTCGGTCTTTGGCCACGATGCCGTGGTCTTTCTGGATGACGACGAGGTTGCGCTCAATGAGGACTACCTTATCGACGCCGTCTATGGCCTTGACTCGCTTACCCGTCAGGACCTGCCCATCCTTGCTAAGAGCGGCTGCTACGTGGACGTGCGAAGCTCCCCCTACGCTCCCGTCCAGAAGGAGTGGTGCGAGCAGCTGTGGTCCAAGCACGTGGGCTTCAACGAGATGATGAAGCGCTACCTCACCTCACCCACACGCATACTTCGCTCGAGCTATCTGTGTGGTGGCTGCTGCTCCATCCATGCGTCCGCCTTCACGCGGGTGCCCTTTGATCCCTACATCACGCGCGGAGAAGACCTCGACTACCTTCTCGACCTGCGCGCCAATGGCATCGACGTGTGGTTTGACAACACGTGGCACGTGCGCATGCAGCCGCCGGAGGAAATGGCGCCCACCCCTTCCATTTTCATGCAAGACGTCTACCGTTGGTTCTACGAGTATCGCAAGCTCGAGGCCATGAACGCTCGGCGAGACCTGCGCACCGTAACGCCGGAGTCGCTCATGCCGTACCCCGGCCCGTGGCTCACCCCGCAGGTGCGGTCGCGCGTGAAGTCGACGGCCATCCGTCGCGCGCTGGTGGGCCGTGAGCGGGCAGATAACCTGCGCATCCTGCGCACCGGCTGTCGTGAGGCCGACAGGTATGCGCAGGAGGCCTCGACGCGGTACCTCTCGTTTGCCACTATCTGGCCGAGTGTGGTCTCGGCCCTCTGGAACAACCGATATCTTCAGCGTGAGCTCCTGAGCACGGGCTCGCCCGCGAAAGGAAGCTCGCATGAGTGACGAAAGCTCCACCTCCATCTCTCCCAGCGTCATGAACATTGTTCTTAGCGCGGTGACCGCCGTCCTGCTGCTCCTTGTTGCATGGGGCGTCGCCGAGGGCAATGTCGTGGCCTCAATGCTCGCGGGCGCGGGCCTTGCCGTGGTCATCGTTGCGTTTGGCACCATCAACCTGGTGCCCGACACCATGCGTGCGGAGGCAACCGAGCGAACGCTCGCCATTGCCTCGGAGACGCTGCGCAGCTGCAACCACGGCCTCACTCCCGACAACGCCGCCCACATCTGCCGCCTGCTGCTCCCCGAGACGGCTGCCGTGGGCATTGCTGTCACCAACACCAAGAAGGTCCTTGCCTACGAGGGCGAGCACAATGTGGGGACCCCGGCCGGAAGTGAGAACACGGTGCCTACGCTCGAGGTTCTCGAGAGCAAGCGCATGGAGACCTTTGTCTCGATGGATGATGGGAACCAGACCACGCGCCACTTCAACCTCGTTCAGAACCGCTCTGGCCGTGCCTTCGGCATCATCGTGCCGCTCCTGGTGCAGGACGAGCCCATGGGAACGATCAAGCTCTACTACCACAGTGGTACGGACATTGACAGGACACAGCTGGCCATCGCCAAAGGCTTTGGTGAGCTCCTCTCGACGCAGCTCTCGTCCTACGAGCTCGACCGGCAGGCCGAGCTTCTCGCCCGCGCCGAGGTCAAGGCGCTCCAAGCGCAGATCAACCCGCACTTTCTCTTTAACACGCTCAACACCATCGCGTCGCTCACCCGCACCGACCCAACCAAGGCACGCGACCTTCTCCGCGAGTTCTCTATCTTCTACCGTCGCACGCTCGAGGGGTCTGACCAGCTCATTCCTCTCTCGCGCGAGCTTGAGCAGACGCGGCGCTACCTCAAGATCGAGAAGGCGCGCTTTGGCGAGGACCGCATCGTGGAGGAGGAGTTTCTGGAGCCGGGATGCGAGAGCCTGCCTGTGCCGTCGTTTCTCGTGCAGCCCATCGTGGAGAACTCCGTGCGCCACGCCATGCGCGAGGAGGGAGCGCTCCACATTGACATCCACGTTGCGGTGGACGGCAACGACGTGCTGGTAGCGGTTGCAGATGACGGGCTGGGCATGGACCAGGAGACGGCAGACAGGCTGCTGGCGGCGGCGTCGAAGCCCTCTGACGAGGAGAAAGGCACCGGGATTGCCCTCAAGAACGTTGCCGAGCGCGTGGAGCGCTTCTACGGCACCGGTTCTGGCGTGGAGATCATCTCGAAGCCCGGAGAGGGAACGTGCGTGACCCTGCGGCTTGGCGAGGCTGCCCTGACGTTGCATAACGGGTCCAAGGGGTAGCATACTAACGGTAAACGGTAGGCAAAGATGCTTCTTTGCGTGTCTGCGGCGGGATGCATGCCGCAGCGGAAGGTAGGTTGTTGCAATGCTGCGTGCAATGATTGTCGATGACGAGGCACCCGCCCGCTCCGAGCTGCGCTACCTCCTCGAGGAGACCGGGCGTGTCGATGCCATCACCGAGGCATCAAGTGCGCGCGAGGCGGTAGAGAGGCTCATGGAGGCGCGCGCGGACGTCATCTTCCTTGATGTCTCAATGCCCAAGACCAATGGCATGCAGCTTGCAGAGGCACTCCACAAGCTCAAGAACCCGCCTGCCGTTGTCTTTGTAACTGCCTACAGCGAGTACGCGCTCGAGGCATTTGACGTTGACGCCATCGACTACCTGATGAAGCCCGTCGAGACGGACCGGCTCAACCAGGCTCTGGACAAGGTCCAGTCGCGCGTCAAGCCGCAGCCCCAGTCTCACTCCTCGGTTGAGCGCATCCCCGTGGTGAAGAGCGGCCGCAAGGTGCTCGTGCCCATCGACCAGATTCGCTATATCGAGGCCAAGGACGACTACTCCTGCATCTACACCGACGACGATCGCTACCTCTCCACGATCTCGCTGGCCAAGCTCGAGCAGAAGCTCGCGCCGCACGGCTTCTTCCGTGTGCACCGCGGCTACATTGTTAACCTCGAGTACGTCGAGGACGTCGAGGTTGTTTCCAGCGGTATTCTCCAGCTGGGAATCAACGGCATCGAGGGTAAGAAGATTTCGGTCTCGCGCCGTCGTGTGGTCGCCCTCAAGCGCGCTCTCGGTCTCTAGGGGCTGGCTGTGGGGCAGCGGGTCAAAAGAGGGTAGGGCAGGAATGCGCTTCGATATCATCTCGGATACGCATGGGTACCTCTCGAAGAGGCTGCTCGATGAGCTCCAAGGCGCAGATACCATCGTTCATGCGGGGGACATCTGCTCCGCGTCGGACTACCGCACGCTCGGCCAGATTGCGCCCGTGCAGCTGTGCCTTGGCAATAACGACTGGTCCTACGACTTTGGTCCCGAGGTAAAGCGCCTTAAGATTTTCTTCTCTAGCGGCCTGCGCTGGGAGGTCTGCCACTACCGCGAGCGTCTCGACCTCAAGCTCTGTGATATTGCCATCTGCGGGCACACCCATCGTCCGTTTGTCGAGAGAGACCGGGCAACTGGCGTGCTGGTAATGAATCCTGGCAGTCCAACCTATCCGCGGTCGGGCGGTCCCAGCATGGGTCGAATCATCTGCGAAGAGGGCAAGGTCGTCTCGGCGCGCATCATCCCGCTGGACGAGGACGAGTAGGTCGCGTGTCCCGGACGGAGGTCCGAGGGCGGAACGCTTGACGCCACAAGGCTAGTTTTGGCAGCAACCCCGTACGAAACCGCAGCTACGGCGCCACCCGGCTGCGCCACGTCACGCCACGTCCTTCTCGTCCATCAGCAGCGGCACCACGAGCTTGGTATAGAGAGCAAGCCAGATGAGCGACACGCAGAAGCCGGCAAGCACGTCGGAAGCATAATGGACGCCCAGGTAGATACGGCTGATGCCGATGAGGGCAATCACCAGGCTAAAGCCAATCACGCAGAGCCAGCGTACAAAGCGATCACGCTCGTAGTGCCACACCATCCAGGCGAGAAGCCCGTAGAATGCCATGGCAACCATGGAGTGTCCGGAGGGGAAGCTGTAGCCCGTCTCGGCAATGAGGCGAAAGCCGTCCGGCCGCGGCCTCTGAACCAGCTGCTTGAGCAATACGTTGAGCGCCACGGCACACACAAGGTTCACGGCCGCGCATGCGCCCGGCCTGCGACCCGGGGCAAACGCCTCTACCGCAAGCAGCATGACGAGAAGCACCACCGGTTGCGCAAGCTCGGAGATGGATTCCATGTACGGTGTGAGCCACGGTTGGCGTAGAGTTTGAACAAAGAGCAGGTAGGCGCCAGAATCGAGCTTGGTGAGCTCGCCCTCACCAACCTCCTCAAGAAGCCAGATAAAGATGCAGGCCGCAGCTGCCGCAAGGACAAGGCGCAGGTTCTCTCGCAGGAGCCTTCGAAACGTGTGACCCTTCTCTGCAAGATGTTCGGCCATGCGGGAGTCCTTTCCAGTGCGGCGTGATACCAGAAGGGGCGGACGCCGAAAAGGCATCCGCCCCGCGTTGAGCACAAGTCTAGGGCATGCTGCGTAGCGCATGCCCCGCGCTGCCCCTTACAGGTACGCCTCCAGCTCCTTCTTGAGCTCGGCCTTGGGCATGTTGCCCACCATGGTGTGGACGGGCTTGCCGTTCTTGAACAGGATGAGCGTGGGGATGGAGACGATGCGGAACCTGGTGGCAAGATCCGCCTCCTCGTCCACGTTGCACTTGTAGACATCGAGCTTGTCGCTCAGCTCACCAGAGATCTCCTCGACCACGGGGCCAAGGGCGCGGCAGGGGCCGCACCAGGAAGCCCAGAAGTCAACGAGGACGGGCTTTGCGGAGCCGGATACGATGGAGTCGAACTTATCGGTAGTAATAGGGGTTGTAGCCATGTCTGCCTCCCAGCGGATGCGGACGCCTTCGCCCGCGGTTTCGTGTCGAAACGGCTTATACCCGATTTACACTGGGTGTGACATGGGGCGCAAAATGCTATCTCCATTATCACATGTGAGTGGTCGCTTGCTCTGGTGAGTGGTGGGGGAGGACGCAATGGCAACGGAGCGGGACAGACGTCGCGAGGCGTACGTGGAAAAGGCAAAGGCCGAGCTCTCTGGCCTTGCGGCGCGGGGCGTGCGCATGGGTGGCAATGCCTTCTCGGCGGCGCTTCTCGCCAAAGGCGAGCTTTCGACCGAGGAGCGGGCCGGTGCAGAGCTCCTCTCTGGCCCCGATGGAGTGGCGCTGAGAAAGTCTCTGACCAAGCTGGGCTACGAGCCAGAGGACTGGTGCACGGTCTGCCTCCCGGAACCCGGCGGCCCCGGAGCGCTTCCTGCGCCCCTTGTGCGAGAGACTCTTGCGGCCCTTGACCCCGCCACCCTCGTGTGCTGCGATAACGCGGCGGCGCAGGCCGTGCGCGATGCCTACGCGGACGATCTGGCGGACCTCGCGAGCTTCCAGGAGGCCATGCTTGAACCAGGTTATGTTGTCTCCGTGCGTGGGGTGCGCGTGCTGGCGCTGGGAGGCTTCGCGGACGCCCTTGGTGACCAGCGCCAGAAACAGCTCATGTGGGCGCGACTCAAGCAGATACCACCTCTGGGTGAGCCCTTCTAGCTGCCCCTCGACCCGCAGACGCGGTATCCTTGAACCGTATGTGGTCCATCGCGACAAGGAGCAGCGCTATGCCAATTATTCCCGCACCCGTCGACGCCACCAAGACAGCCGCTTGGAAGGCGCTTCAGGATCACCACGACAAGCTAGTTGCAGATGGCATTAGCCTCAAGGAATGGTTTGCAAACGACGCAGACCGCGTGAGCAAGTTCTCCTACGATCTGAACGACCTCCACTTTGACCTCTCCAAGAACCTTGTGACCGAAGAGACCGTCAAGCTTCTGTGCGACCTCGCGCGCGAGGTGGGCGTCGAAGAGCATCGCGACGCCATGTTCGCGGGCACGCACATCAACACCACCGAGGACCGTGCCGTGCTGCACACGGCTCTGCGCCGCCCGGCCGCAGATGCCGGCAAGCTCGTGGTTGACGGGCAGGATTGCGTGGCCGACGTCCACGAGGTTCTCGACCGCATGTACGCCTTTGCGGAGCGCGTTCGTTCCGGCGAGTGGAAGGGCATCACCGGCAAGGCCATCAAGAACGTGGTCTCCATTGGCATCGGCGGCTCCGACCTCGGCCCGGTCATGGTGTACGAGGCCCTCAAGCCTTACGCCGACGCGGGCATTAACGTGCGCTACGTCTCCAACATCGACCCCAATGACATGGCCGAGAAGGTCAAGGGCCTCGACCCCGAGACCACGCTGGTCATCATCGTCTCCAAGACGTTCACCACGCTCGAGACTATGACCAACGCGCGTGAGGCCAAGGCGTGGCTGCTCAACGGCCTTAAGGCCTCCGGTGCCATCGATGGCTCCGACGCCTCCGTGGCAGACGCCGTGAAGCATCACTTTGTGGCCGTCTCCACCAACCTCAAGCTCGTCGAGGAGTTTGGCATCGACCCGCAGAACGCCTTTGGCTTCTGGAGCTGGGTTGGTGGGCGCTACTCCGTGGACTCTGCGGTGGGCCTCTCGCTCATCATTGCCTTTGGCCCCAAGGTCTTCGAGCAGTTCCTCGCCGGCTTCCACGACGTTGACCGCTACTTCTGCGAGACGCCGCTCGAGAAGAACGTTGTGGCGCTCATGGGCCTTATCAACGTGTGGTACACGGACTTCTTTGGCGCCGAGAGCCATGCGGTGCTTCCGTACAACCAGTACCTGCATCGTTTCCCGGCATACCTGCAGCAGCTCACGATGGAGTCAAACGGAAAGTCCACGCGTTGGGATGGCACCCCGGTTACCTCCTCGACTGGCGAGATCTTCTGGGGCGAGGCGGGCACCAACGGCCAGCACTCCTTCTACCAGCTCATTCACCAGGGCACGCATCTCATCCCGGCGGACTTCATCGCCTTTGTGAATACGCCAAATCCTGCCAAGGACGGCGAGCAGGACGTGCACGAGCTGTTCCTCTCCAACTTCCTCGCCCAGACCAAGGCGCTCGCCTTTGGCAAGACTGCCGACGAGGTTCGCGCTGAGGGTACGGCCGAGTGGATGGTGCCTGCGCGCTGCTTCTCCGGCAACCGCCCGACTACGTCCATCTTTGGCGTCAAGCTCGACGCGCACGCGGTGGGCGAGCTCATCGCGCTCTACGAGCACATCGTGTTTGTCGAGGGCACGGTCTGGGGGCTCGACTCCTTCGACCAGTGGGGCGTTGAGCTGGGCAAGCAGCTTGCCAAGCAGATTACTCCCGCCTTCCACGACGACGAGGCGCTGGCGCAGCAGGATCCGTCGACCCAGGCGCTTATCGCGTTCTATCGCGCGCATCGGGAGTAGTCGGCGCGTCGCGGGCTGTTGGTCGCGGGTAGGAATTGTCCCTCTGACGCCCCGTTGGCGCCAGAGGGCAAGTTTTAGCAGGGATTACGTACGGAGAAGCCCTTGTGGCGCCGTTTTG